>NZ_FRBF01000005.1 GCF_900142545.1 Fibrobacter sp. UWT2
TGGGCATCATACCTTCTTTGTGCAGGTCTAGGACCCTCTGCCATTCCTCTTCTGTGTGTATTTTTGTCATGCAAACCTCTAAAGTTGTGTCCAACTTTTGGGGTTTACGTCACGCCTAGGTGGCTCCGCCCCCTAAAACCCCCGCAACGCCCCGGCGCTCCTGCCTTCACAAATGTAGGTAAGAGGGTTTCAATTTTTAATACTCTATAACTCAAAGCGTTCTTTCAAAGTCTTGCCATCAGATTTCCATTCCGTTTTGCCATTGCAACTGCCTCCAATGACAAATTCGGCCGCAGGAGACAATTTTTCAAAAGGAACATCTTCTTGGAGAAAGTATTTTCCTTTTACTTTCTTGATTTTACCTTTGTCTTTGTACTCTTGGCGGAGCTTTTCAATGCTCCTACCATTGGCAGGATTGTCCAAGCGAACTTCCGAACCTGCCTTGACAATTACAGAACCATCATTGGTATTAAACAATCCATTCGCCTTTATTCCACCACGAGTTGCTTCAACTGGGATAAAAGAAGAATCAACTTTATCTGAGCAGGTGTTAGAAGGTTCAATGTTATAATCAAATACGGCTAGCCAAAAGACCATTTCCTCAAAGGTATCTTTTGCTTGAGAGAATCTTGTTAATTTCTTCTCGTCCTCGTTAAGTTTTTGTTTGTTTTGAAGTTTATAGTAATCTGTGTTCTGTTCGCAAATTCTTTTTAAACAAACAATGGCATATGTTTCTAAATCATTTATTATTGGTAACCAAGAATCTCTTTCCGTAAATATAAACATAATTGCTACAGACCAACGAAATATTTCTTGTCGATCATGCGTTTGTAATCTGCCGATTCCATTTCCAGTCTGACCAACATAAACCTTTGTTCGTTTTTCATCAAAAAGAAAATATATTCCTAATTTGTTTCCCTTTAGTCCAGATGCTTCTGACAAACAGTTACGAGGGATAATGTATGCTTTAAACGGAGCTCTTGCTTCACTAACTATGCGAATGCCATTAGGATTGTCCACCCTAATTTGAAGGAATCGTTCTTTTTTTTCCATATAAACCTCGCAATGATAGGACTTTCTACTAAAATACCTTATTTTGAGGCTTCATGCAGGTATATTTCTAGAAAATGCTCATTTTTTCAAGAAATAGCCTATTCTTCAATGTTCCTTACGCAGCGAATAGCAAGAACATCGCGTGAACTAGAACGGTAAATCAGACAATCATCACTATAATAACTAAAACTCCAGAAATGATGGCAACCTTCGAGCCAGAACAAAGCCAATTTCCCAGAGCAATTGCGAATAGAACTAGTCGGTGTAATGCAAAGTCCAAAACGGTCTATCCCCATTGGTGCACTTTTAATGGAATTCTTTAAGGATTCCTTAAATTTAGATTCGTCTAGATTTTTGTAATAATCAGTGCAGGGCAACCAACCTGAGGTACTTTTGGCAACAGTTCCAAAAGTGTTTTTGCTGTGAATTTGGCAAAAATTTCTTAATTCTTCAACATCCAAAGATGATGGAATACGCCAACCTTCTGGAATACATTCTAATGCGTCCTTTGGATTATAAGTCGCTTTACCCTTAAATTTCAGATCTTCTGCAAACCACTCCTGATTTCCAATTATGACAGTTCGATACACGCGACCATCTCTTTGATCGGTATATGCTCCAAAGGACGGATTCCACGGAACAGATTCTTCCTTACTCGGGGGAACAGAAAAACTTGGCTTGGGAGGAGAATATATTTTTGAATAGGGAAATGTATTGTCTACAATAGAATCTTCTCTTATGCATCGAATGGCAAAATAAGAGTCTTGCGTCAAAGATTCATTAGTGAGAAAATCTTCCTCGTGCAGGATCTCAATAGGATATTCATTTCTATGTATATGAGAAATTTTCCATGATAATGCCGAAGATCCTCCTGTAGACGTCCAATAGTGAGCACTTCGTCCTATGGCACGCCCAAGATCCTCCCAAATGAGATCTGGATTTTCTTTGTGTCTTTTTTCATAATAAAAAAAGCCCGACGGCAAAGCGCAAAAACCAAAAGAATCCGTTCCGCCGCATCCGTAGTACTTGTCTTTTTCCCAAAATGTTTTGCTTTTCAAAGCTATAGCGGTTTTGCCATCGCCTTGTGTTTCCAAAAACTTGGCTAATTGCAAGAAATCCCGGTTTGTCGGAATCCTCCATCCTTTTGGAGCAAGTTTCTGGACGTCAGATGTCCAACGGTACAGACAACCAAATTTTGACCATATATTATCGGTCAATCCTAATTTCTTATGAAGCCTCCATATCTTGGTTATATCATCGATTTCGTATGGTAAGGGACGATAAATATGTTCTGCCATTGTTACATAGTCAAAATATGGAGGCAAAGAACAATCTGCATCTTTTTCTGGCTTATAGCGAAGATTTTCTGCCATCCAAATTTGATTGCCTATTTTAACAGTCTTGTAGACATTTCCATCACGCTCGTCAACAAATTCGTTTGGAGAACAATTCTTTATAAGATGGTTTATAGAAGTATTTTCTCGATTTTGCTTTTTGGTCACTATAGGCATTTTGTACCTCTTGGCAACTGTATGTAAATATACATTCAAGTGAATGCCAAAATTTGTCTTTCTTGTGATCAAGAATGAAAAGTTGAACAAACGAGAGGGCAGGCTTTGCCTACCCCCCTCCTTAAAATTTCTCAAAAATCTCTTGACATCCAATTTTGGAGGAATTATATTTATTAGTGCACAAACGTTCTAGTGCTCAAAATCTCAAACGTTGCGGTTTTACGCTTGTCCGCAGCAAAAAGGAGTAAAAGATGAAACGAATAAACGTCATGAACCGAGAAATCAAAACAATGCTCGTTAACGGCGTCGATTATGTCTGCATTACTGATATTGCTCGGCAAAAGAATCCTGTGGAGCCTAAGGATGTTGTGAAAAATTGGATGAGGTCAAAAAATACAATAGAATACTTAGGTTTATGGGAAATGTTGAACAATCCCGACTTCAAAGGGGTCGAATTCGACCCCTTTTTAAAAGAAGCTGGCAGCCATTCGTTCACTATGAGCCCTTCTCGATGGATTGAAGAAACTGGTGCAATTGGACTCATTTCTAAAAATGGTGTAAACGGCGGGACTTTTGCACAATATGATATCGCCGTCAAATTTGCAAGTTGGGTTTCTGTCGAATTCGAATTGTACTTGGTTAAGGAGTTCCAACGCCTCAAGGCTGCGGAACAGGCCCAATTAGGATGGTCATTACGTCGTGAACTCTCAAAAATCAACTACCATATCCATACGGACGCCATCAAGCAGAATTTGATTCCGGCTACACTTACAAAACAACAGATGAGCATGGTTTACGCAAACGAAGCCGATGTTCTAAATGTTGCGTTATTCGGATTTACTGCCAAGGAATGGCGCGATGCACACGCCGATTTGCAGGGCAATGTCCGCGACTATGCGACGGTAAATCAGCTTATATGCCTTTCGAATATGGAATCGCTGAATTCCGTCCTGATTAAGGAAGGCTTGCCGCAGCCAGAACGATTGCAAAAGCTGAACCAGATTGCGATTTCGCAGATGACAGTACTAGAATCCATCGGAGAGAACAAACTACTAAAATAAGAGGTGGTCAAAAATTTTGACCACCTTGCCAAACGGATAACCCTTAGAACATCACCCGGTAGCGAATCTGCTTTTCGTAGTGTCGGCCCTTGAGGTCGCGGTAGCCCTTGCGAGCAGGCACCATCGTATTGTCAGGGCGGACTGCACGCGGGGCAATCGCGGTCGTTCCGCTGCTGGAACTTTCCGGCGCAATCTCGCTGGAGCTGGAAATCGGGTCGCCACATGGTTCCTGGACACAGACAACCTGCATTGGTTCAAAGATGAGATTTCCGAGAATTGCCTCGCCGGAAATTCCCGATGCCATCAGGTACAGGTCCTTGATGCCGCGCAGACCCATGTCGCCCGAGCATTTCGCCACAGACCAGCCGCCCCCCATGAGAGAACTATTTGACAGGTCGCATGTGAAAAGCGCGGTCCCGTCCTTCTTGCCGTCGCGAATCACGATCTTTCCCGAATAGGCATTTTTCACCTGAAGGAAAACATTGCCGATATCCTTGAGCGAATCAAGCACCACGTTCTCGAAAATTGCGTAGCCGCCGTCCTTGATGGCGAACTCATCATCTGCCGTCAATCGTACGCGGATGCCGTTGTCAAACCCGTTTGCCGGAATCGTATCGCGAATCACACGCAAAAAGTCAATGCGGTCCAGTTCTGCAAAATTGCCGTTCGGCGAAGGCTCCAGTTCAATGAAGTTGCCACCGCGCTTGAGTTTCGCAGGCACCATCACCACGGACTTTTCGGGGAAAGTGCCCCAGGAACCCGTAGGCGGGAGCGTCACCGTCTGCGACTTGCCATTCACCGTCACCTTGTGCGTCGCGGCCGCATCGCCACCATTGGCGTAGCGGTAACGCAGCAGGTAGTTACCTGCCTGCATGATGTTCATCGGCAGGCGAATCTTAGAGCCCGCGGTATTTACGTAGGCAAGGTATTCCCCATTCGAGGCCGTATTGCTCCGCGTAATCGCGAGGTCGCCCGACACCGCACGCGTGAGCGCACCATGTTCAACTTCGGCACTCAAATAACGCCCGAGGAAGGGCTGTCCCATCTCAGCCCAGTTATCCTCGGTGAAGACAACGTCACGTATATGAATGTGATTGTACTTGTCTCCGTTCAAGTCGTAGTAGTGGTGCACAAAACGCACGCGGTTCAGGTCCTGGAATGCCTCGCCACCGCCCGGGCCTACGTAGCGCCCGTAGCGTTCCAAGAGAATCGTGCCGCCGCCGTTCGCCATGGTATAACCGGCACGGTCCTTGTACGGTCCGGTTACTTTGTCTGCACGGCCGTAAGCCGTCTTGTACGTTGTCTGCTCGATGTTTGCGCCCTGCTGGCAGCACTTGTCCCATGCGGTAAACAAGAAATACTGCCCGCCATGCTCAATCAGGCTCGGGCCTTCTTCGGCGCCGCCGCTCGCGCTGCTGGTACGGCGCGCAATGTTGTAGACCGTCTTGTCGTCGCTCGCCTGCAAACCCGTTTTCGCATCGAGCTTGATCAGCTGAATGCCAAGCCCGAAGGAACCGAAAGCCATCCAGTAATTGCCTTCGGTGTCACGCACCACGTCGGCATCGATGGCATTGTATTTGTCTGTTCCGTCCTTGGTATGGAAAACGTGACCGTGGTCCTTCCAGCCGTAGCCCGTTGTTCCCGGCATAATCGAAGTCGTCGCCTGGTAGCCAATAGCCTAATTGCGCTTGCCGAATTCCGACACGCAGTAGTAAACGCGGTACTCGCCGTTCATGTAAAAAATATCCGGAGCCCAGATGCCCTCGGTCTTGGGCGCGTAGGTGTAGGCCCACTGCGGAACCCCGCTCACTGTAGAACGATGGTCCTTCCACGTGTAAGCGTCTTCGCTTGTCCACAGTTGCAGATTGTTATTCGTGCTCATGAGGGCGTAGCCGTCCTCAAACCGTACCATACTCGGGTCATGCCCCGGCTGCAAATTGTCCTTCGCGTACCAATCGGCCGCGAAGGACGTTGCAACACCAAGCGACGCTCCCAATAGCGCCACGAAACCAAAAGATTTTCCCAGGCCCATAACCATTATAAACTCCCTGACGACACGTCTAATCTAAATATATCTTTAAATCCTCCAAAAGTCAATATATTTTTTATTAAAAAGTCCACACTTTTAGTATGTTAAAACAGAATTATGCAGATTTTATCAAAATTTCAAAATAAAAAGTCTACACTTCGCGCGACTACAAAAAAAGCCCACCCTGAAACAAGTTCAGGGCAGGCTCTTCAAGTCCAATACAATTGGGCGCGAGCGCTACTGAAGATTACGTGTGAGCAACAAACGCCTCGTATTAACGAGGCGTGGTTGCGAGAGTGAGCGCTTTGGGTACGTACTTAGTACGATTGGGCGCGAACGGTTACGTGTGTGCGTCGACCCATTCAGCGTTCTTGCGGCAAGCTTCAACGGAGTTGTCGAAGGCAGCCTTTTCTTCGGCGCTCATCTTGACTTCGATGATCTTTTCGACACCGTTTGCACCAACGACAACCGGCACGCCGCAGTAGAGGCCCTTCACGCCGTATTCGCCGTTCAGCTTGGCAGCGCAAGAGAACACGTTCTTCTTGTCGAGGAGGTAAGCTTCAGCCATGTGCACGGCAGAAGTAGCCGGGCTGTAGAAGGCGGAGCCACGGCCGAGGAGGTTCACGATTTCGCCACCGGCACCGGCGGTACGCTTGGCGAGTTCGGCAAACTTTTCCTTACTCATGAGCTGAGAAACCGGGATGCCACCGACAGTGACGCATTCCATGATGGAAACCATGGTGTCGCCGTGGCCGCCCATCACGAGTGCCTTCACGTCTTCGACAGACACGCCGAGTTCGTCGGCAACGAAGCAAGCGAGACGGGCAGAGTCAAGCACGCCAGCCATACCGATCACCTTGTTAGCCGGGAGACCGGACTGCTTCTGCATGTTGTAGACCATGGCGTCGAGCGGGTTCGTAATCACGATCACGAATGCATCCGGAGCGTTTTCCTTAATGGCTTCAGCGACAGTCTTGATAACGCCGCAGTTCTTGTCCAGAAGGTCGTCGCGGCTCATGCCCGGCATACGCGGGAAACCGGCGGTAACGATCACGACATCGGCACCCTTGATAGCAGAGTAGTCGGTAGAACCCTGAAGATCCACGGAGGAGTTGATGACAGAGCGGCCTTCCATGATATCGAGGGCCTTACCCTTAGGCATACCCTGAGTCTGCGGAATGTCGATAAGAACAACGTCGCCAAGATTCTTCTGGGCGATAACGAGAGCCATTGTACCACCGATTTGACCAGCACCAACAAGTGCAATCTTCTTTCTTGCCATGATTTTAACCTTCCTTTTAAGGTAATTAGAATTTTACGGAACAAATATAGCACTTTTTCGTGTTTCAGACAATGGAAAATCGCCCCTCGAAGCCGAAAAACGGAAAAAATAAGCTAGCCCTGCCCTAAAACAAGTCCAACGTGCTATCCAGGTAGATTTCTTCCCGAACTCGGAGCTGGAATTCGGATTTGACCATGTAAAAAAGCAAAAATTCCAGGATGACGGCACTGCCCAGGCTACGGCCCTCGATTTTGAAATGGCGGAACCCTTGCGGGGCATAAACGTCTTGAATGTCCCCGATTCCGATAAACCCGGGATTTTTCATGGCGTCGGAAAACCGGTAGCCCCTTTGGGCGTTCGGAGAGGCACAAACGTGGTCCTCGCAGTTTTCGCCGAGGTTTTTCCGGCTCACATTCTCGTAGCAATTTTTCCGGTCGAGGCATCCGAACCAGCAGCATTCATTGCACAAGAATTCAACTTTTTGCTTTTGCTCAGCCGACAGAGCGTTCAGCTTGGCGAATTGCTTGTTGAGCCTGAAATCCGGCACCACGTAACGGAACTCGTCGCGATTCAGTTCCGCCTCAAACCGGGTAAAATCCGTCAGCACCTTCGTCGTGGACGACACGAAATAGAATCCCGGATACTTCGCCTTGAGGTAATCAAGCAACAGATCTGAATGTACGATTATACCGCTCGGGACATCGCCATTCTTCTCGAACAAGGCGCATAAATCGTTGCATTTCTTGTCAGCAAGATGCTCCTCCCGGAGAAGCGAATTGCTGAAGGTCAAGCGCGCCGAAATTCCGTATTCCTTCATGAGAGCAGCCACCTCATCGGGCTCCGCATCGCCAAATCCGACGCGGCCACCGCCCCACAGGCAATCGCTAGGCGCACCATAAATGGAACCAATTTCACTCCACTCGTAGAAGTATTCCCGATGCTCGCGGAATAGCGGCAAAAACGCCTTGTAAAGGTCGTAAAATTCAAACAGACCGGGAAGGTGGTAGAAAACGTTCATCGCTCCAAATATACCTATTTTGAATGAAATCTCCCCCGTTTTATAGCTATATTATGGAAAACGGGATTTTCTTTTATGCGTACTCTTGTTCTTTCTGATATTCATGGTTCCGCCTTCGCCTGCAAGATGGCGCTTTCTTACTTCGACAAGCTCAAATGCGACCGCATTTTCCTTTTGGGCGACCTTCTTTATCACGGTCCCCGGAACCCGCTGCCCGGTGGACACGACCCGCAGGGAGTTGTCGAGCTCTTGAGCCCACTCAAGGACAAGATTACCGCCGTTCGCGGCAACTGTGACGCCGAAGTGGACCAGATGGTGCTGGGATTCCCCTGTCTCGCGGACTACGCCGAATTCGAGGAAAACGGACTGCGCCTGTTTTTGAGCCACGGTCACCTGTACGACCCGTACCTGTTCAGCCACTACAAGGCCGACGTGTACTTCTCCGGTCATACACACATCTTTACAGCCGAAAAGAACGCCGATGGCGTCTACTGCCTAAACCCAGGCTCCACGAGCCTGCCCAAAGGCGGAAACCCGCCTACCTTCGGACTCTACGAAACCTTCGGTGGCACCACTCCCCCGCGATTCAGCGTACACCACCTGGAAACCGGCAAGGAACTGGCTGCCGTAGAAATCGTTATTAAATAAGTAGAAATGGAGATCCCCGCCTGCGCGGGGATGACAAACGAGGGCTAGATCCTTCGACTCCGAACCTACGGTTCTTCGCTCAGGATGACACAGGGTGTCACTTCTTCAGTGCCGAGAGGAATTCCTTGAGGCGGGAGTCTTTCGGGTTGTCGAAGATTTCTTCGGGGGTGCCGTCTTCCTTGACGTAGCCGTCGGCAAAGAACAGCACACGGTTGGCGACTTCGCGGGCAAAGCTCATTTCGTGCGTCACCACGACCATCGTCATGCCGGTTTTTGCCAAGTCCTTCATCATCTTGAGGACTTCGCCGACCATTTCGGGGTCCAAGGCGCTGGTGGGTTCGTCAAAAAGGATTGCCTCGGGCTGCATGGCCATGGCGCGTGCAATCGCCACACGCTGCTGCTGGCCGCCGGAGAGTTGCGCCGGGTAATGATCAGCACGTTCCAGGAGCCCGATACGTTTCAGGAGTTCCTTCGCACGGGTCTCGGCATCGGCCTTCGTTAAGAGTCCGAGCTTTACCGGAGCAAACATGATGTTCTTGAGGGCAGTCATGTTCTTGAACAGATTGAACTGCTGAAACACCATGCCCACACGCCTGCGCACACTCGGCTTAGACACACCCTTCGCCAAGATGCTCTTGCCATCCAACAAAATGTCGCCACTCGTGGGATGTTCCAACAAATTCAGTTGGCGGAGGAACGTAGACTTGCCGCAGCCCGAAGGCCCGATAATCGCAATCACGTCGCCGCGGTGGATGTCTAAAGAAATTCCCTTGAGAATCTGCTTATCGCCGTAGGCTTTGCAAAGGTCCTTGACCTGGATTAAAGTTTCTGCATTAGCGTTCATTTTTCTTCAACCTCTTTTCAAGCTTTGCAACGCAAGACGAAAGTCCTGCCACCAGGATAAAGTAGATGGCCGCTACAGCAAGGAGCGGGAGCATGGCCTCATAGGTCATGCTGCGGATAATGTCACCACCGCGGGTCAAATCGGTCAGGCCGATGTAGCCGCAAATGGAAGTTTCCTTGATGAGCGAGATAAATTCGTTCGTGAGTGCCGGGAGCGAATTCTTGAAAGCCTGCGGGTAAACGATGCTGTAAAGAATCGTGCGGAAACGGAGGCCAAGGCTGCGCCCCGCCTCGATCTGCCCCGGATCTACCCCCTTGATACCGCTGCGGATAATTTCGGAGACGTATGCACCGGAGTTCACGCCGAAAGCGACAATCGCCACGAGAATCTTGTTCACGTTCACCGACGAGAATACGATGTAATAAATGATGAGCAGCTGGATCATCATCGGCGTTCCGCGAATCACGGCGAGGTACACCCTGGCGATTCCATTCAGAACCTTAAGGCGGCCATTGAATTCGTTGCTGGTGCGGATTTGCGCAATCACAAAGCCAATCAAAATGCCGAGGAGGGCTGCAAAGAACGAAATAATCAGCGTGTTGCAAAGGCCTGTGACAATGAACTTCCAGCGGTCCTCTTTCACAAAATTCTTGTGCAGGTGATCAACGAAGGATTCTTCGCTCACAGCAGCCTCGTCACCGCGGACAATCACGACAATTTTCGAGAGCGTATACGGAGTCGTGAAGTTGATGGACTTCTTGCGTTCCTCGGTCACGGTAAAGCCCGCGAAGCCCACATCGGCCTTGCCCGAAGAAACCGCATTGATAATCGCATCGAATTCGATATCCTGGATTTCAACCGTGCGGTTCATGAAGTCGGCAATATAGTTGACCACTTCGATATCGAAACCGGTAATTTTGGCGTTTTCGTAGTATTCGTACGGCGGGAACTGGGCGTTCGTTGAAAGCACCAGCTTCGGGCCTTCGGTCACTTTCTTCTGGTAATGGTAATTGCCGCTGCGATTGATGTAGGTGTTAAAGAGGGAATCGTAGGTTCCGTCCAGTTTCATCTGGGCGAGTGCCTGGTTCACCGTATCGAGCAACGCTTCGTTGCCCTTCGCGACCACGCCCGCGTACATTTCTTCGACAAAGACTTCTTCGAGAATGCGGAGCGACGGATTCTGCCGCACAAAGGCCTTGGCCGGCTGGTCGTCACTCATGACCGCATCGATTTTCCCCTGCAACAGCGCCTGCACGGCATCGGCCAGTTTCGTGTAGCGATCCACGTCGATTTTTGCCGTATCGCCGCCGAAATCGGACGCGTAAATATCGGCGGTGTTGCCGATCTGCACACCCACTTTCTTGTGGCCGAGATCGTTAATGCTGTGGACTTTATTGGGGATTACCGCCTGCTTGCTTTCGCAAGAAACCAGGGCGAGCGCGTAAAACGCTAAAAAAAATGGGAGGAGGATTTTTCGCATCATTTTCACCTTAGTCCAAAATTTAGCCATCGCCAAAGCGCATGTCAATAATTCTTGTTATATTTAACACATACGGGTTTATTAAAAAAACTTGTTTTGAGGAGAAAAACATGAGTATAAAAGAGTGTTTTGGGTATTTACTGCTCTGTGTTGGTTTTGCCGCAGCCGCCACAATTTCACCTAAAGAGCCCTCCCTGAAAGACGGATGCTACCAGATTGGCACCGCCCAGGAACTTTTCGGACTTGCCGAAATATCAAAAAAGCGCTCCTACGAAAATCCGGCCCTCCTTTGCGCCAAACTCACCGACAACATCGTAATCAACAAAAACGTTTTGGACGAGTACGGCGACCTGAACTCAAAAGCGAAAGACCTTGTCGCCTGGACACCCGTTGGCTTTGCAGGCATATTCGATGGAAACGGCAAGACCATTTCGGGCCTGTACGTGAATGACACCACCATAATGAGGGTAGGTCTATTCGAAAGCGTTGATTACACCTCCTATACCGATACTGTCGTTGTCAAAGACCTTGGTATCGAGGACTCCTATTTTTATGGCAAATACAAGAATACGAATGACCCCTATATTGGAAGTATCTTTGCCTCAACGACCCCTAATGCAGCCTATATAAGGATTTCCAACTGCTACAGCAATGCAACCCTTGAGGGTTGGGGGATTATTGGCGGACTTGTGGGCGGAAACGGTAGCAAAATGACTATCGAGAATTCCCACTATTCCGGAAAAATCCGCACCAAAATTTCAGCCGACGCAGGAGGACTAATCGGTACTTCCGGCGGAGACACCTTGTTCATCATTAACAGCTACAACTCGGCCAACATCAAAGGTGGCGGTTCTGCAGCAGGCCTCGCCTCAGCGACTAGAGTTGTAAAAGTGGTAAACAGCTACAACACAGGTGACCTCTCTAGCGATGAATACAGCGTTGCCGGTTTAATCGGCGGAATTACAGCCCCCAGTCGTGTGCCCAGGATTACCGAATACTCGAACATTATCCAGTCTTACAACACCGGCAAGCTTTATTCGGCAACCGGAGACATCGGCGGTTTAATCCTTAGTATTAACGGAACCGAGCTGAACATCATCAACTCGTACAGCGAAGGCGATTTTTCGGATAAATACATAGACTTCCAATACGGCTACGACGGACTTGTCGTAAAGATCAAGTCCAGCGAATTAAATCTCATCAACAGCTTATATACGCAACAGACGATTGACTCTACGACAAATCTCAAGCTATATTACCAGTGCGACACCAATTCAACCTGCAACATTATCAATTCCTATGCGCTTTCTGAATCGGGCTACAAGTACGATTATTCCGTCACCAGTAAGGAACTCGAAGACGGTTCCATCGCACAATTGCTTCACGACTACAAGAATGGCGACATTGATGGATCCATCTGGGGACAAGATGTCGGCAACGACGTCCATCCGGTATATTCCGGCGAAGTCAAATACAATACGGTAGAAGCGCACATCACCCCCACGATTCCCCAACTGGTTGACGGTTGCTACGAAATCGGGAACGCCGACGAGCTCTACGGATTTGCTGCGGTCGTAAACGGCACCGACAGTACGGACGCCAAGCTGGACGTTTGCGGAAAACTGACAGCAGACATCGTTATCAACGAACGCCTGATTGTAAAAGACACTCTCCTCAACGAAAGAGGCCGTCGACTCGTCAACTGGGTGCCGATTATGAATTTTGAAGGGGTATTCGACGGGCAAGGACATTCCATTTCGGGAATCTACCTCAATCACCCTATTAGTGACTCTGTCGGATTCTTCGGTGTTATCGGAAGAAAGGATGTTCCTTCTGAAGTGACAATCAAGAACCTTCACATCAAGGACGCTTATTACAAGTCCGAAAACATCGGCGGTATTGTCGGCTGGCTTCATTGGTCACTCACCCTTTCAGGCTGTTCATTCGAGGGTTACCTCAGCGGCGGCAATGCGGCAGGCCTTATTTATGCGGCACGCGAATTCGAATACTCCCGCGACCAACGAGATTTCATCTCGATCAAGAACTGCCACACCAAAGCGATCATAAACGCCTATTGGTATGCAGCAGGGTTCATAATCAATGCAGATTATTACAAGAATATCAGTATCGAAAATTCTTATAGCGAATCTGAATTTGTAGCCCCCGAAATCTGGGGAGAAGGAGCGGGTTTCATCTGCCATATCGAACGTGGAAGCCTCAACATTTCCAACTCTTACAGCTACAATAAACTGTCTGATGTATACAAAAAATTCGGTTTGATCAATAGCTACGGAACATCCCTCTACATCAAGGTTGATACGCTTTCAATCATCAATTCATTTATTCTTCTTGATGAATCGAACAGCAATGTCAAAAGCAGGCTTGTCCTAAAACCAAACACTTTACCTGAAGTTTCCATCAAGAACTCCTACTACATTTCGGATACCATAAGCATTTACGGAGGCACTATCGCCCCCAGAGTTGACTTTGCAAACGGAACGATCGCCGCAGAACTTCACAATTATAAACTCGACGGAGTGGACGGATCTATCTGGGGCCAGACAGTCGGTACCGATCCCTACCCCACCCTTAAGGGTAAAATTACCGGCTACACACCCACCACCTTAAAATTGACCTTGATTACCTACGAAGGCGACACCACAAAATACATCGACCATTTCGTGCCGGGACACAAGATTAACCTGCCCATGCCTAAACAGGATGGATTCATTTTTGCAGGATGGTTCAACGACAACAAATACGAAGGCGACGCCGTTCTTTCTGTCGGAATCAAGGATACAAGCGACGTGACCCTTTACGCCAAGTGGATCGAAAACAAATCCCTGAAGCCGAAGGGCGATTGCTTCGAAATCGGAACCGCCGATGAACTTTACCAATTCACCCACTATGTGAACGACACTACTCGTGAAAATCTCAAAGAAAACATCTGCGCCAAGCTCACGGCAGACATTACCATCAACAAGCATGTCCTTACCGCCCCCGAAACACTGAACGAAGATGCCATCGGCTTTATCAGTTGGACTCCGATCCAGAATTTCCGCGGATCCTTTGACGGTCAAGGACATTCTATTTCAGGGCTTTACTTTAACGACGAAAGAATATCCGATGTCGGTCTTTTCGGGACAGTTTCCTTTGGCGATAACTCATGGTTCCGCGAAGATACGGCCACCATCAAGAACATCACTCTGAAGGACTCGTATTTCCTCGGCTATGAGAATGCTGCTGGAATTGTTGGAAAGGCAACCCACTCCGTTATCATTTTTGAAAATGTCCATAACGAAGGCCTAATTAGAAGCAACGAATATGCGGCAGGCTTACTTGCAGATGCAGATTACGCAGCCTACCCCGTTATTTTGAATTCTAGCAACAAGGGCGCCATATTCGCCGAAAATACTGCCGCAGGACTGATGGCCGGGAGCTTCAACGAGACAACCATCAGCAACTGTTACAATCTGGGACACATTACAGCGACATACGCAGCCGGAGGCATCGCCACAGGAATTGCAGGAGATTACTATGATGACGAGGAACCCTATTCAATCATTGAATTCTCCTACAACTCCGGAACCATTAGCGGAAACGACGGAGCTGGTGGCATATTGAGCGGATGCGGCAAATGCAAGCTTATTGAAACGGCAAATGTAGGCAACGTGTCAGGATCCACTGATATCGGCGGATTAATCGGAGAACTTTCGGGAGACATTTACAACTCGTACAACTCCGGAAAAATTGAGGCCAATTATCGATTTGGAGGACTAGTCGGTAACGCCAACAACATTAACATTACCAACTCCTTCAACACGCAACGCATAGAAGAGGGCGATTACAACCATGGCGGCCTTGTCGGCGCTTATGAAAGCTACCTGGAACAGAACATCACAAATTCCTACTTCATCAATACCGACGTAGACAACCATTTCCAGCAGATTCAAGTGACCGCAAAGGATTTTGCTGACGGCACCGTGCTGAAAGCTTTGCAAGATTATACGGACAGCGTCATTGACGGAAAATGCTGGATCCAAAATATCGGCAAGGATGCGCACCCCGTTCTGAAGAGCTTGAACATTATTGCCATCAATTCTTCGAGCGTAACGCCCACAAGTTCTTCGTCTGTCATCAAGTCGTCAAGTTCTGCAGCTGAAAGCAGTTCCTCAAGCACAACGATTTCGAGCAGCAGCGAGCCAAAGTCTTCCTCCAGCGTTACGTCTTCTAGCAGCGACGCCAAATCGTCTAGCTCTTCTGTCAAGGAAACGTCCAGTTCGTCCGAAGGAGCGAAATCCAGTTCTTCTGAAGCAGGCAAGTCTAGTTCGTCCGAATCCGGAAAATCCAGCTCTTCGGGCAAGGAATCTATTGCCGAAGGCATTGTTCTGGACATCCACTACAATTTGTCCATCGACAACAGGAACATCTTGATTACAGGCGTTCCCGCCAAGACTTATGTGGCCTTGTTCGACATGAACGGAACGCTTGTCGACAGGAAACTGACGGAATCGAACGGCGCAACGCTGGCCGCACCTCGCTCCGGACGCTATATCGTCCGAATCAAGGCGCAAAACCAGAGCGTCATCGTAAAATAACGCTACTGATTAGTAAATCAGCTTGATATCATCCACCACCAGGACGGCATCCTTCGTACCATTGTAATGGTTGCCGTCTGCACTGGAGGCGAACACCACGCGAATGTGTGTCACGGGTTCTTCGCCCGTTCCCTGCACGAGGCCGTTATTGATAGCGGCCTTATTCGAAGATTTCAACTTGGTATCGAATGTCGAAGAATTTTCGATGGGAGATCCTTCAAGAGGTTCGCCATACTTGAGCTTCAAGCGGAGCGTGCGCATGCCATTTTCGTCGGGTTCCGAAACGCTTACGACGTCCGGATTTTCGCGGCCGGAGTTGTCAGCCTTACTGGAACGGAACCAAGCCGAGGCCACCAGCGTGTTGACATCGCTTGCCTTGCGGTTCACATTCTTGTTGCCGGTGCGGTTTTCGAGCAGAATGTAGATATCACAGCTGTCGCCCTTGCCTTCGTAGCTGAACTTGACTTCCATGTATTCGGGCCTTGCCGCAAAGGGCTTGCCAAAGTCCAAAAGTTCATTGCCATCGGGCCAAGTCGAAGAACTGGCCATCGAAAGCGTGCCCACGCCATTGGGGTTAAAGTCGGCCGTATAGAGGCTCCCGCTTGCAATCTTAGTAAGAGCGGAACCAGTTTTAATCATTGCGCCAATCATAGAACCCGAAGTTTTCTTTTCAGTGGTTGTCAAAATCGTATTGGCGTTGCCCCAAATAGAATCCGGCGTGACATCATTCTTGTTCCAGGAGTTGAAATTTTCGCCCGGCAACTGGTAGCCCGCCTTCACCGAATAGGTTGTACTTTTATCTTTTTCGTTCGTCACCTTCACCTGAACGCCCATGCCAAAATCGTAGGACTCGCCCACAGTCACATCGGCGGATGCGCCATCCGAAAGTTCCATCGCTGAAAGTTCAAGCGACGTCAAATCCGTGCGGAATTCAAGATCGTCCACATGGATAGACTTGTTTTCTTCATCGATAACAGCGGCTTTTCCGGCAATCGAAAGGGACAAAATCTTCGGAGCCTCGGCGCTACCTCCAGAAGAGCTAGTCGGCTCGTCAGATTCCGAAGAGCTTGAAGTGACCGCAGAACTACCCGGTTCATCGGCTTTTTGAGAGCTACTAGAAGAATCCTTTGACTCCGAGCTGCTGGATTTGTCGCTCTTTTCGGAGCTGCTAGATTTACCTTCTGCAGAACTGCTGGACTTGGCCGAGGAACTGCTTTCGGGTTCCACATTCGGGATGTTGAAAGTCAACTGCCAAACGGACTTTTTACCGCTTTCAGAAACCACCACCACATAAAGCACATGGCTAGAAGGCACACGGATTTTATTACCCGATTCAATCGTTTCTTTGGAATACTTTACCTTCTTGGCAAGAGAATCGAGCCCTGCGGAATCCTTCGGGAATTCATCGATATCGCCATCCACCAAATGAAGGCTTGCAAAATGGCTCAGATTGAGATCTTCAAGCGTCACCGAGTCCCAAGTGTCAAGCGAGTCGGGAACTTCGCCCAAGTCAAATTCGATGCGGTGTTGCTCCGAATAAATCGCCGGTGAGCCATCTTGTTCGGCAACGGCAATTTCTTTGAGTTCGCGATAATCCGAAGTGTCAAACGTATCGTAATCGGCGGTACATGCGCCAAGAAGCATCATCAAAGCAAGGATAATCCATTTTTTCATATTAGCACTCCCCACTTATTAGAAGAAATAAACCAGCGAAAAATCCAAGGCCAGCAAATTGATCTTGAAATTAACGATATTGTACAGCACCTCGCTGCGGGAATCCCCGTTTTCTTCGATTTCCATAATCGAAGAACTCAAGCCCAAAAGGCCCACCGAAGTTTCAAAGGCCAAGCGGTCCAGCACCATAATGCTTAAGCCCGGATTGATGCCGAAATTGAATGTCCAGCCGTGATTTTTCGTCTTGGACATTTCTTCGCCGTCATCGGATTGCGAAATGCCGTAGGAATATTCCACCTTGAGCGAAGTTTCATTAAAGAAATAGACGGTTCTGGAATCAAAAACCTTCAGGTAGTTCTTGAGGAACGGCTGTACAAAGAATCCGTTGCTCACGTACTTGCGATGTTCCTTGACATCGGCAATGTCTTCGAGAATGGAAAAATCGATATCCACAAAAGTTCGGCTATACCCCACTCGGGCACCGATGGCCATTGCATCACGGATAAAATAGCCGCCAAAGCCCTCGGCCGTAAAAGTGTACCCCTCGGCCTTGTAAATATCGCCGAAAATGATATTCAGGGCATCTTCATCAGATTCTCCCTGCAGCAAGAACAAGGTAGCACCCGTCAAGAAGTTTCCACGGTGAATCGCTTCGTCTTCGCGGACGGCATGGAGATTTGCCAGGAGCCCGCCCTTTTCTGCAAAAGCATGGGACGCCAAAACCAAGGCTAAAAAGAGAA
This sequence comes from Fibrobacter sp. UWT2, assembly GCF_900142545.1. Lineage (NCBI taxonomy): Bacteria > Pseudomonadati > Fibrobacterota > Fibrobacteria > Fibrobacterales > Fibrobacteraceae > Fibrobacter > Fibrobacter sp. UWT2. The sequence continues at coordinate 17,939 of NZ_FRBF01000005.1, forward strand.
AAAGAAACCTATACATCATAGTGGCTAAATATAATTAATATTTACATTCGGCTTGGTTTCATTAAATGCTATATTATGACATATGCATTACACTCCCTACCGAGACTTACTGCTGAAGGTTTTCCCGAATTACCTGAAGGTGCGCAAGCTCCCGCTGAATGGCGGCATGAGCTGCCCGAATCTGGACGGCACCAAGAGTTTTTCGGGTTGCAGTTACTGCAATAACCGCAGTTTTAGCCCCGTATTTGACCAGGCGAAGGTCTCGATTCAGGAACAGCTCGACAAATTTGTGCCGAGGCTCCGCGAAAAGTACCCGAACGCAGGCATTTTGGCCTACTTGCAGCCGTACACGAATACGCACGCGCCGCTGGAACACCTGAAAGGAATCATCGACCCGATTATCAAGCATAAGGAAATTGCGGGCCTTGCCATCGGCACGCGCCCGGACTGCCTCGAAGAAGACAAGGTCGCCTACCTCGCGGAACTTAACCGCAAAAAGCCGATTATCGTGGAAATCGGCCTACAAACCGCAAACGATTTGACGCTCGCCGCCATCAACCGCAGGCATACCCTCGCCGAATTCACGGACGCCGTCAAGCGCTGCCAGGCGGCAGGACTCACCGTCACCACGCACGTCATCGTGGGCCTCCCCGGCGAAACCATGGAAGATTTCAAGCACACCGCCCAGGTGGTACGCGACCTGAAACTCGCCGCGGTCAAGATTCACCCGCTGCACATTGTGGCAGGCACTGTCATGGCGCAGGACTACGCCAACGGCGAAATCAAGCTCCTGACCTTCGAAGAATACTGCGAAGCGGTGGCTGAAATGATCAAGATTATCGGCTTCGAGACCGCCATCGAGCGATTTAGCGGCGAAAGCCCGAGCGACATGCTCATCGCCCCCGACTGGTGCGGCGAAAGGGACAAGATTATCGCCACGGTCGAGAAGTTGCTTGATTAGAATTTCTTATATTAAAAAAGAATGAAACAGATTGAAGACTACATTATCTCTGTTCCGGATTTTCCGAAGCCAGGGATTCTTTTTCGCGATGTCACGGGGATTCTTGGCGATGCCGACGGTCTAAAACTGACACTTGACTCGCTATACAAGACACTCGAAAAAGTGGAATTTGACGTAGTCGCAGGGCTTGAGGCACGAGGTTTTCTGTTCGGGGTCCCAATTGCCGAGCATTTCCAAAAGCCGTTTGTACCCGTACGCAAGAAGGGCAAGCTCCCCCGCGAAACAGTTTCAACTGATTACAAGCTTGAATATGGCGGAGCCTGCATCGAAATCCACAAGGATTCCATAAAGCCGGGACAACGAGTTCTTATCGTAGACGACTTGCTTGCAACTGGAGGAACAGCGAAAGCAGCCGCCACACTCGTCGAAAAGCTTGGAGGGAACGTAGAACTTTTCGCATTTGTAATTGAACTTTTTGACTTGCACGGGCGCGAAGCGCTCAAGGGTTACCGAGTGGAATCGCTTACCAGGTTCCCGGGGCACTAATGGTTTGTAGGCAGTAGGAAGTAGACAGTTTTTAAGGAAGAAGGGAAAATGCAAGAGAACAATAAAAAATCATTCATGTACAAGGCCGGTCGTGAACTCAAAAAAGAATTTTTCTTTCTTGACAAGTTTTTCAAGTTGAGCGACAACCAGGCCAACATCCACACCGAAATTCTGGCTGGCCTCATGACCTTCATGACCATGGCCTACATTCTGGCGGTGAACCCCGAAATTCTTTCGGCCGCAGGAATGCCCAAGGGCGGCGTCTTCATCGCCACCGTCATCGCAGCCGCCGTCGGTTCTGCCCTCATGGGCTTTGTCGCAAAATACCCCTTTGCACTTGCCCCTGGCCTTGGCATAAACGCCTTCTTTGCCTACACCGTGGTGCTGAGCATGGGCTACAGCTGGCAATTCGCCTTGCTCGCCGTCTTTATCGAAGGCATTTTGTTCTTAATCCTTTCAATCGTTTCTGTCCGCGAAAAAATCTTTAACAGCATTCCCATTTCGCTCAAATCGGGCGCTGCAGTCGGCATCGGCATATTCATTGCCTTTATCGCCCTGCAGGGCGGTAAAATCGTCGTCGCCAACAATTCCACCATCGTAAGCCTCATCAACTTCCACATGGTCGACATGCACACGAGCGGCATCTGGGCGATTCTTACCCTGTTGGGCATTATCATTACCTCGGCTTTCTTGATTAAAGGAATCCGCGGCGCCATTCTGCTTGGAATTTTTGCAACCTGGCTGCTAGGCATCATCACCGAATTTGTTGGAATCTACGTTCCGAACCCGGAAGCGGGATTCCATTCCGTGATTCCGCAGTTTACCGATTACCTGCAGGGACTAGAACGTTCCTTCCGTGAATTCGGAATCACCTGCGGTGCACTTTTCCATCCGGAATCCTGGACGCTCACCCAAGGCAATGCGATTGTCGGCCAGGGATTTTCGCTCTTCAAGTCGCTCGATTTCTTTGTCGTGATTTTCGCTTTCTTCTTTGTAGACCTGTTCGATACGCTGGGCACCCTGATTGGAGTCTCGTTCCGTGGCGGTTTCCTGAAAGAAGACGGCAAGCTCCCCCGCATTTCTCAAGCGCTCAGCTGCGATGCTATCGCCACCTCGATCGGAGCCATTTGCGGAACTTCGACCACGACCACCTACGTGGAAAGTGCCGCCGGTGTCACCTACGGCGGAAAGACAGGCCTCACCGCCGTCTCGGTCGCTCTATTCTTCTTGCTTTCGCTCCTTTTTGCCCCCATATTTATGGCGATTCCGGGCTTTGCAACAGCCCCCGCACTCATCATGGTCGCCTACTTCATGATGACATCCATCGCTAAAATCGACTGGACCAATCCGAGAGAATCGATTCCCGCCTTTATCTGCATGATCGCCATGCCGCTCACCTATTCCATTTCGGACGGCATCATGTTCGGCGTCATTTCTTACACCTTCATAAACGCTCTCACCGGCAAGATCAAGAATGTTCACTGGGTCATGATTGTGCTCACCGTGATATTCTTGCTCAAGTATGCTTTGATGTAGAAACAGAACTTAGAGCTTAGTTGGTTGAGCTTAGAAAATTTTATATTTGCACGCGAAAAAAACAAAAGGATTTGCAAATGGCACAAAACAAGAGCAACGTGAAAACGAATTCCGGCAAAACATCTTCTGCCAAGAAAGGCACCCAGACCAACATGTGGACCGGCCGTTTTGCTAGCGGCATGGCACAGAGCATGGTGGACCTGAGCTTCAGCCTGCAATTCGACGCCGAACTCATTGAAGAAGACATCGAAGGCAGCATCGGCCACGGCAAGGGCCTGGTGGAATCCGGCGTGCTCAGCAAGGCCGACTACAAGAAGATTTGCGACGGCTTGGCCAGCATCCTCAAGGACTACAAGGCCGGCAAGAACCTGTGGCAGGAATCGGATGAAGACATTCACATGGCCGTGGAACGCGTGCTCACCGAACGCATCGGTGCCCTCGGCAAGAAGATCCACACGGGCCGCAGCCGTAACGACCAGGTCTGCACGGACTTCAAGCTTTACATGCGCCACCGCGCCGCCGAAATCCGCACCCTCGAAGTTTCTTTGATGGAAACGGTTCTCGACCTCGCCAAGAAATACTTCGGCAAGATGATGCCGGGTTACACCCACCTGCAGCAGGCACAGCCCATCTACTTCAGCCATTACCTGATGAGCATGTTCTTTGCCGTGAGCCGCGACGTGAAGCGCCTCGACAACTTCCTGGAACTGCACAGCGAACTCCCGCTCGGTAGTGGCGCTATGGCAGGCTCTGCATTCCCGTACCACCGCGCCCTCGTTGCAAAGGAACTCGGATTTAACGGCGTTAGCCCGAACAGCATCGACGCCGTGAGCCACCGCGACATGATGCTCGAATTCGAAGCCGACCTCGCGATTATCGCAAACACCATGAGCCGCTACGCCGAAGACTTCGTGAACTGGAGCACCAGCGAATTCGGCTACCTCACCTTGCACGACGCTTTCTCTAGCGGTTCCTCGATGATGCCGCAGAAGAAGAACCCCGACTCCATGGAACTTATCCGCGGAAAATCCGGCCGCATGCTCGGCAACTTCAGCGCCCTCTACACTCTGGTGAAGGGTGCGCCGCTCAGCTACAGCCGCGACCTGCAAGAAGACAAGGAACCGGTATTCGACTCCGTGCATAACGTGAAGGTGATTCTCCGCGTGATGAAGGAAGCACTCGAAAGCGCACGTTTCAATTTCGACAAGATGCATGCGAAGATGCTGCCGGCGCTGCTGGCTACCGACCTCGCTGACTTGCTGGTCGAATCTGGCGTGCCGTTCCGCGATGCCCACCACGTGGTCGGTAGCCTGGTCGGCGAAGCCGCCCGCCAAGGCCTCGAATTCACGGACCTCTCCGATGAGGCCTGGGCCAGCGCCGGTGTCCCGAACGTGAAGCAGATGAAGAAGACTCTCACGTTTGAATACAGCGTGTCCCGCCGCAACATCGAAGGCGGTACGGGCCCGAAGTCCGTGAAGCAGCAGTTCAGCAAGGCCGAAGCCATTCTGAAGAAATTCAAGAAGTAGTCTTCAGGCTCGCCTCTTTAGCAATTAGAAAAGCCTCTCGAACGAGAGGCTTTTTCATTGGCATTTTTTTACCAGAGTTCTACGCCAAGGCCGATAGCGAAGGTGTGGCGAATGGCACTCATTTCAACGCCATCCACATTATAGAACTCCAAGCTTCCAAACTGCACCATATATTTCAGGCGCAAGTCGACTGCAACAGAAGTCGCACCATAGCGGGCAGGCTTCGTCGCGAAAATGCGGAAATCAACGTTGTTGCCCAAGACAAAGTCAGAAGACTCGGCCGCTTCATCGGCACACATATAAGTCGTAAAACCTAAGCCCAAGAACGGTTCGACACGCAGGAACCTTGAATCAAATGCCGTAAAACCAGCCGTGAAACCAACCGTTTCGTCTTCAGATTCATAATCCCAACGGTAATCCATCGGCAACGTAATCAAGCCATAAGACAAGAAAGCGTTCAAGCTGATACGCCACACTCTAATGGTAAGGTCCGCCATAAAGGCATCGCCCATCTTGTCATCAAGATAATCCGTCGCTTCGCCACTCAAAAATCCGCGCCAAGTATAAATGTGGGCGCCAAGGCCGCCCGTATAATACTTGTGTTTCAACGGGTCTTCCTTAAAATCGCGCGCACGCTTCCAGCTGCGTTCAACATAAGGAATGGTATAGGTTCTTAAAAATTCGGCATACGGCGAAGTCGGATGGAACATCGTGTAATCTTTAGCCGCAGCAATGAACGCTTCTCCGGAAGCCAAATCTTCTTGCATCAATTCCGAATAGAGCAAGGCGCGATAAAGCTTCTTGTCTTCTTCCTTCACATCGGAATTGTTCACAATAGCGTACAGGGAATCTGCCTTGGCCCTCGTAAACGGCACCAGGCCGCGACGCAAGTACGCCGCCAACGGGTCATCGGCCACTATCCGCAATTCTTCTTTCGGCTTGTATTTCGGATCCAGAACCGTTCTCCGCAAATCCGCATAAATCGGAAGCGCAGATTCGTAATCGCCAAGTTCCATATACACCAGGTATTCTTCAAAGCGAATCAGCGGAGCCCCGTCTTTCACGTTTTTTTGCAGGTAACCCAAGGCCTGCCCGGCACGTTCCTTGTTTCCCGTTTCCAAGGCGGTCTTTAGGGCGTCACGGGCTCTGGAAAACAGCTCTTTCTTGGAGACCTGTTCATCGGCAAAAACAAGGCTAGCACATAAGGCTACAAGTAGGAACAAACGTTTCTTCATACATTACCAAAGATAAATGCCCAAACCTAAACTGAAGAATACCATGTAGCCATCGCCCTTCGCCACATCGCAATCGATGCTCATGTTCGAAATGCCAACACGCCCCACCAGGCTAAACGAGGTCAGCTTGGAATCCGAGAGCAGGAAATACGTCGTTCCGAACTTGAAGTCAAAATTTGCACCCACGACAAACCCGGTCATTTCGTCGCCCATCGACGAATCGTCGTCATTTACAGACCAGGAATGATCCGAAGGTTTGTCGGAGCCTCTCGAATAGGAATTGATCGTAGAGAAATTGCCGAACGGCGTCGAAGCTCCAATAAAGGGGCGGAACTTGAAGTAGCGGCTGTCGTAGAGCACGAATCCCAAATCCCAGTCGAGAGTTTCGATACCGTTCAAGGCCGTATTGAAGTAACCGATCGAAAGAGCGAATCTCTTGAACTGCAAATAGAATTCCAAATGCACGGGATTGACGGAAGCTTCTTCCAAATCCTTGCGGTAAAGATTGTCATAACCCGAAGCGACACCGCCGCCAAGTAAGTAAAGGTTAAAGCCTAAACCGCCAGTGTAGAGTTTATCTTGAATGACCTTTTCCTTGTTCTTCGCACGGTCTTCCATGTACATGCTAAAGGTGTCGATACGCTGCATAGGCAACAGGACGGCCTTCTGGAGCCATTCCACATCGGGATTATTCGGGTACTGGTTGACAAAACGTTCTACCAGGCCACGCATCTTTTCGAGATTCTTTTCATTCCAGTAGGCACCATCCAGCTTCATCAAGATTTCGAGTTCATCTTTCTCTTCTTCCTTGATTCTAGACTGGCGAATGCTTATGGAATAGCGACTATAAAGGTCTGCACTCGAGGTATCCAGATTCATCACCGTATTCTTGACATAGAGATGCAAGCCGTCATCTTTAGCCACCTTGTATCCGGCGTCCACCTCGAGAGTATCGTAAGCAGTCCTGTATTCTTGTACCAGGTGCGGAATCAACTGCCTGTACATCTTTAGATCGAGATAGATAAACTTCTTCTCAACCTCTAGAATCGGGAGGCATTCCTTGGTCTGCATGGCTTCCAGTTCGCGGATATTTGCGCTGACCTTGGCCGTATCCTTGTGCTTGATATTTTCAAGCAGGGTCTCGCGCAGCTTGTAGACCGGTTCCATGTCCGCATAATCACTCGGAGTCATCAAGCTCTGTTCAAAAGCATCCGTTGAAGAATCAGCAGAAGCGTTTTCATTTTCGGCAGCAGCTTCCGAAGAGCCGCCCATCAGGGACTTTTCAAAATCGTCGTAATCGTCCGCCCAGGCGAACGTCAACAAGCCCAAGCTCAGAATGAAGGCTATTTTTCCCATGAAGCCTCCTTATTCCGTTCGCGTTCAATAATCTTTTGATCCTGTTCCAGCTTGGCCTGGGCAGGAGTTTCGGCGTAGTAGAAATCTGCGAGAATGGTCACGCAAGTCCTTCCAGAAGTCGAAACGGCAACGCCCCCCACGAAAGTGGTCGTTCCCGGAACATAGACATCCTTGATGCGCTTGGCGAAAACAAAGTTCGCACCCGCATGGCGGGCCTTTTCCAAGGTCACATCGATCATCTTGTCCAAGGTGCAGGCATCGTTGGACGTCGTTTCAAAAGTCCCGCGATAGATTCCGTTTTCCGGAACAACGGGAATATCCTTGGCCAGCACGAATGCCACCGGAGTCTGGGCATCCAACGGTTTCACGTCCGTATTGTCGGCATTCAAGACCTTGGCCTTGAAGCTACAGGCGTTAAACAGGAATAACGCCAGTCCCATGAATATGACAGCTAAAAATCTCACCTAATCCTCCACACAACGCACCGAACAGTTCTTGTAAGAATTTCCGCCTTGGAATTCCTGGACTTCGTCATAGTTCGTGAATTCGAAGAGTTCCCCCGTACTCGTCCAGTAACAGACATCGCCATAATTCCTGTATTGCACATCAAGCACAGAAAAACCAAGAAGATTCAAGCCGTCGTAATCCCAAGACCCTTTCGACTTCAAAACCTTCCCCGCATAGTACTTTCCACCCGCATATTCAAGCAAACGGTTCCAATCCTTTTCTTTGGGAACATGGAAACCTCTGGGGCAAGCATCGTGGATATCAGCGTAATAATAGCCGACACCGCAAAAATCGTCGCACTTCCTATAATCAATATGAACGGATCTCGCTACCTCGAAATCCAGGTTTTCGGCAAACCACCAGCGGCCATCAATCCTTACGAGTGTATAAATATGGCCATCTCGTTCATCTTCATAGGCATCATAAACCGGATCCGGATAATCCAATTCGCTGAGGATTTCGGCCAGGCGAGCCGAATCGGAATCAAAATAGGGAATGCTGCTACGATCTTCGATCCAAAATTCTTTCGTAAAAACCCAAATGCCATCGGAACAAGCGTAATTCACACCACTATTTTCGATATAGAAAACAACCCCTTCCCTGCTTTTAGTGCAGAGAGGCAAGTCAACCCTGTTACCGACCCTATAAGATGCCGCAACATTGGAATAATCCGTCTTGGGCTCGTACCCTTTATCGCTATAGCACCCGCCCAAAACCAGCGCACACAACAATATTTTATACAAATATTTCATAACAAACAATATAAAAAACGACAAGGGAGGGCATAGCCAACCTTAATCGTTATAGCACCGACAGGTGCCCACGAAAATAAACCGCCCGAGAATCGGGCGGTTTATTAAGTGCAGGGAGGGTCTCTTAGGGAGGGGGTGGTAGACCCCCTCCCTAGTCATATTTAACAGCCGAGCTTAGCGGAGAGGTAAGCTTCGAGTTCGTCGATCTTGACCAGTTCCTGCTTCATGGAGTCGCGTTCGCGAACCGTCACGTAGCCGAGCTTTGCCGGATCAGATTCACCTTCGCCCACGGTGTCGAAGTCGACGGTCACGCAGAACGGTGTGCCGAGTTCGTCCTGACGGCGGTAGCGCTTACCGATGGACTGCGTTTCATCGTATTCCACGTTCCAGCGATTGAGGAGCTTCTGGTAGAGTTCTTCGGCCTTGGCCTTCACCTGGCCCTTCTTCACGAGCGGGAGAACGGCAACCTTCACCGGAGCAATCTTCGGATCGAAGTGGAGCACGGTACGTTCGTCGTTTTCGAGCTTTTCGACTTCGTAAGCGTCGCAGAGGAGCACGAGGAGCAAACGTTCCACACCGAGGGACGGTTCCACAACGTACGGGATATAGCGCTTGTTCTGGACCGGGTCAATGTATTCCTGCTTGACCTTGGATTCGTTCTGGTGCTGCGTCAAGTCGTAGTTCGTACGAGAAGCGATACCCCAGAGTTCGCCCCAACCGAACGGGAATTCGTATTCGACGTCGGTGGTACCGTTGGAATAGTGAGAAAGTTCTTCCTTGGCATGTTCGCGGAGGCGGAGCTTTTCCTTGTTCACGCCGAGGTCGTTCACGAGCCAGTCGAAGCAGTACTTGCGCCAGAAGTTGTACCAGTCAAGTTCGGTACCCGGTTCGCAGAAGAATTCAAGTTCCATCTGTTCGAATTCGCGGGTACGGAAGATGAAGTTACCCGGAGTGATTTCGTTACGGAAGGACTTACCGATCTGGCCCACACCGAACGGAATGCGCGGGCGGACGTTGTCGACAATGTTCTTGAAGTCAACAAAGATACCCTGAGCGGTTTCCGGACGGAGGTACACCTTGTTGCCTTCGCCTTCGATCACGCCGATTTCGGTCTGGAACATCAGGTTGAATGCGCGGGGCTTGGTCCAGTCGGTCTTGCCGCAGGTCGGGCATTCGATCTTGTTGTCCATCATCATCTGGTGGACTTCGTCAAAGTTCTTGCCGGCGCAGCAGCCTTCGCCGAGCTTGTCTTCCAAAAGTTGGTCGGCACGGAAACGTTCGTGGCAAGCGAGGCAGTCGACCAGCGGGTCAGAGAAGTTACCCACGTGGCCAGAAGCCTTCCAAACGCGGGGGTTCAAGAGAATAGAACTGTCGAGACCGAGCACGTCCTGACGGCTGGTCACGAACTTCTTCCACCAGAGGTTCTTGATGTTGCGCTTCAGTTCCACGCCATACGGACCGTAGTCCCAAGTATTGGCGAGGCCGTCATAAATTTCGGAGCCGGGGAAAATGAAACCGCGGCGCTTGCAGAGGGAGATGATGTCCTTGAGGGCATCCTGAACTTTCTTTGCCATTATATAATCCTTTATCGGCTAATCTAGCCGGACTAGGAACCTACCTGGATGATAGGCCCTGACGCGCCACAATTTAGAAAAATATACACCACCAATAAAGCCTAATTCGCCCAAAAAACGCCATATGTATACAACTAATTACACTTAGGGTAACGCAAGGAAAATAAAAGTTTTAGAACCTATAGAAAAATATTATATTGCTGAAATCTATGCGAATGTTTGGTTTTCTACTGTCTATTGTATTGTTTTTTACAGCCTGTGCTTCAAACAAAAACACGGCTCAAGATACTCAGCCCACAACCGAGCCAGAAACACAGATTTTAGCTCCCTCCGAAACGGAAAGTGAATTTACCGGCAACCCGATTCTTGACGAAGCCGACGCCGGCAATTCCGAAATCGCCGCCAACGATGTCACCGCAGCAGACTCCGATATCGAAGATTCCGACGGTGAATCCGAAATGAGCCAAGAAGAAGCAGACGCCGAACTCGCCGCCGATATGGCCGAAGGCGATTCCGCATCGCTCGAGACGCTCCCCAAGTTGACGCTTGACATGACCACCGCCTTTGTACCCACGGCAAGCCGCCGCATTTCGGCCCCTTATGGCATTCGCACCTACCGCATGCATCGCGGTGTCGACATGGGACTTTGCCACGGCGAAGACCGCACCATTGTAGCCGCCTTTACAGGTGTGGTCACCAAGGTCCGCAACCAAGGCCGCCGCAAAGGCTATGGCAAGTACGTGATTCTGGACCACGGCAATGGCCTCACGACGCTCTACGCCCATCTCGCCAGCTGGCAAGTACATGTCGGCGACACCCTGCAAGCCGGCGATACGATCGGCGTAGGCGGCAACACGGGCCGTTCCTTCGGCGCCCATCTGCACTTCGAGATGAAGTACCACGGCAACTACATCGACCCGTCCACGATTTTCAACTTCGAAGAAGGCACTTTCCAGAGTGCCCTCATTACGATCGAACCGCAAGAAATGCTCGCGGTTGAAGAAGGCTACCAGAAGGAACTTTCCAAGCACCGCTACTACAAGGTGCGGCGCGGCGACTGCCTCGGCAAAATCGCCCGCAAGTACGGCATTTCTGTAACGCGACTCAAGCAGCTGAACGGCATCAAGGGCAACACCATTCGCCCGGGTCAAGTGCTCCGTTGCTCGTAAGCCGCGCGCTTTGTAACCCATGCTCCCCATTCACTTTGCCCCGCTCCAAGGGTTTACCGAATCGGCTTACCGACTAGCCCACAGCAAGTTCGCCCCTGGAATCCACACCTATTACACCCCGTTTCTTAGGTTGGAAAAAGGCGAAGTCCGGGCCAAGGACCTCCGCGATCTGCAGGCGGAACACCCTTACCATCTAGTACCGCAAATCATCGTACGCAATGTCGAGGAATTCAACCTTCTGACCAAGGCCGTCACGGAACTCGGCTTTAAAGAAATCGACATCAATATGGGATGCCCCTACCCCATGCAGACCAAGTCGGGCCGCGGTTCCGGAATCCTTTCCCACCCCGAAAAAATCCGCGAAATACTCGACGCCATAAACCAATTAAGCCAACCCGCAGCCGAACCTGCCACAGACAAAAGCCCCAAGTTCAGCATCAAGATGCGTCTCGGCCTCACCTCCCCGGAGGAATGCCTGCAACTGCTACCGCTCCTGAACGAGGCTCCCCTCGCCCACATTACGCTTCATCCGCGGGTTGGAATCCAGCAGTACAAGGGTGCACTCGACTTTGAGACTTTTGACAAATTCTACGGCGAATGCAAACACCCGCTGATTTTTAACGGCGACATCACCGACCTCAAGCAGATCCAGTACATCGAGACACGCTATCCAAAGCTTGCGGGAATCATGATTGGCAGGGGTCTCCTCGCGAACCCGGTTCTCGCCGCCCAGTACGCCGGACTCCCCTGCGGAACCACCACCGAAACGCTTCTGAAAATCCACGCCGACATCGCGGCCGACTACGCCCGCCGCTTGCAAGGCAACGCCCAAATTCTAGACAAAATCCGCCCCTTCTGGACGTATGCGGATCTTCAGAAGAAAATCCGCAAGAAAATCGAGAAATCAAGGACTCTCGAAGAATACCTCGAAGCCGTCAACGAGCTCGGCTAGCCAATTTTCGCTTAGCCGTTCTCGGCCGAATCCACCGGCACCAGCCGCCTATAGGTTTTATCTATAAAGATAGCTCCGAGCGGGGCCGTTACCATAATCGCCACCGCCGCGAGCGTGAGCACGTTGTTGCCGCAGGCAAGCCCAAAACTCAAGGGCACGCCGCCGATAGCCGCCTGCACCGTCGCCTTTGGAACATAGGCCAGCATGCAGAACAGGCGTTCCTTCTTGTTCAGCGGAGTACGCAGCATGCAAATAAACACGCCGCCCATTCTAAAGAACATCGCGCCCAAAACCACGAAAATGGCACCGATTCCCGCCGTAAACGCGTAAGCCACGTCCAGGGTGCTACCCACAAGCACAAACAAGATAATCTCGGCCGCGACCCAGAACTTGGTGAACTTGCCGCTAATGCGTTTAGCAAGCTCCGGGTGTTTTCCGTAAATGCAGGCAGCAATGGCAACCACCGCAATCATGCCGCTGAACGGCACCACATGGCTAATATCATGCTCCAGCTCGTTCAGTAAGAAGGCGAAACTCAAGATAATCAGCACCTTCACCGTATCGCGCATGTGCTTATGCTTAAAGAACCACACCAAGGCATACCCGCAGGCCACCCCCACGACCGCACCGAGGGTAATGGAGACCGGCACCGAAAGGAAACTCGTCGCCGAAACGGATTCGCCCTTCAAAAGCGCCAGGAACGCCGCAAAGGTCACCAGCACATACACGTCATCTAGCGAAGCTCCCGCCAGAAGCATCTGTGGAATTCCACGCCTCACGCCGCGATTTTCCTCGCGCATCTTGAGCATGCGAGGCACCACCACCGCCGGCGACACCGCCGCAATGGTAGACCCCATGAGGGCAGCTTCCCAGTAAGTCACCCCCATCAGTGGCGGCGCAAGCAAAACGACGCCCACAATTTCAATCGAAGCGGGCACAAAACACATCAAGAGGGCGGCGCGACCAATCCGCTTGAATTCCCGCATATCGAGGGTCAACCCCGCGCGCGTCAGGATAATCACCAGCGCCAGCTGCCTCAAGTCCGCTGAAATATCCAAAAAAGCGGGCCGAAGCAGATTCAATGCGTGAGGTCCGAGAATAATCCCAGTTAGAATCATTCCGAGGATACTTGGGAGCTTAAGCTTGACGAAAATCGAGCCCAAAAGCAGCCCAAGCAAGAAAATAAGTGCGAGAGAAGTCAACATAATGCAATTTTCGGTGCCAAAGATAGAAATTCAACTATATTTTGGCATATGAAGGGAAATTTCCATCTGAAACGTGGGTTTACCATGATTGAAATCATGGTGGTTGTTGTTATCCTTGGGGTTTTGGCTGGGATTGGTACTCCCAAGCTTTTGGGACTCACAGAAAAAACCAAAGAAAAAGCCGATTTAATGAAGTTGTATTACCTGCGCGATGCTCTAGACAAGGCTTTAATTGAGAATGGAGAAGCCTTGTACAATAGTTCCTATTTATCGTCAGGGAAAGAAAAGGAACAACAAGATAAACTCAACAAACTGAAAAATGCCTTGAAAAGTGAAGCCGGCGTATCCTTATTCGTTATTGAAATGAAAGGTGGAGCCGCAATGAATGTGCAGAGCAAACACGGTAGTGCCAACAATAGTGCAAACATGTGCGAATTGATTGGGGGCGCCGGAACCTGGTACAATGCACTGAAAGAAGCTCACTTTGACGGCGTCGCTGAAATTGTCGCCTACAGACTCAAAACCGTAAACAACACCGGCATAACAAATGATATAACCAATAACGGAAAGCCAACCAGCTTTACAGTAGTACAAGATGGTTCCAACTACCGCACGTACCCAAACTCCCCCATGTTCATAAGCCGCGAATTGAATTATGGAAAAGCAGCTGGTTTGGACAAAATCACATCTCAAGGCAACAACAAGACTAATTACCGTTTGACAATGAGTTTCCAATGGAGTGGCGGCAACGAAAGCAATCACTCTATAGAAGTAGCACTCCTTCCCAATGGAGGAAAGATGCGCAACAATTCAAATGGAAAAGGCAGCGCATTCCTCACTGATCACGGCGTCTGCTTCTCAACCTATGGCGACATAGGTTGCGCCGATTACAAGTACTAATTTTTTTCAATACAAAAAAAAGCCTGGTTAATACCAGGCTTTTTTGCTTAATGGCACGAACGGTCTCTGTGAGCCTAAAGCGACTCGTATTAACGAGTCGCGTAGGCGAGAGCGAGCGCTTCGGGTACGTACTAACCCGATTGGGCGCGAGCGGTCTCTTAGAAATGAATGACGCGGACCTTGATGACCTTGTCGAGCTTGGAGAGCTTTTCGACGATAGAGTCATCGACCTTGCTTTCCACGTCAACGAGGTTGTAGCCGATCTTGCCATTGCTCTTGTTGCTGAAAGAAGCAATGTTGATGCCTTCGGCACCGAACACCTTCGTGATTTCAGAAATCATGTTCGGAACGTCCTGGTTGATCACCACGACGCGGCTCTTGACGCCGGAATGCGGGTGGTCAACGAGGGCCGGGAAGTTCACGGAATTGCGGACGCAACCGTATTCGATGTAGTCCTTCAATTCTTCGACAGCCATCACGGCGCAGTTTTCTTCGGCTTCTTCGGTAGAAGCGCCGAGGTGCGGGAAGCAGGTCACCTTGTCGTTCTTGATGAGGTCTGCATCCGGGAAGTCGCAGAGGTAGCCCTGGAGAGAACCGGAAGCGAGCATTTCGTTCACCGGAGCCATTTCCACGATACCACCGCGGGCGAAGTTCATGATGTAGCTGCCCTTGAAGCCGGCGAGGTTCTTGCGGTTGAGCAAGTTTTCGGTCACGCCCTTGATGAACGGAACGTGCACGGTGAGGAAGTCGGAGTTGGCGATCACGGTGTCGAGGTCGGCAATCTCAACCTTGTTGGAAAGTTCGTGCATGTTGGCGGCGTTCGGATACGGTTCGTAAGCGATGACGCGCATGTTCTTCCAACGGGCATAGTTAGCGACGAGCACGCCGATCTTGCCGAGGCCAATCACGCCGAGAGTCTTACCGGCGAGTTCCATGCCGGCGAACTTCTTCTTACCGCTTTCAACGGTCTTGGCGAGGTCCGGATCGTTCGTGTCGAGGCCCTTGACCCAAGCGGCAGCCTTGTCCACGTTACGCACAGCCATGCCGAGCACGGTCATCACGAGTTCGGCAACGGCGTTGGCGTTTGCACCCGGAGTATTGAACACGCAGATGCCCTTTGCGGAAGCCTTGTCGATGGTGATGTTGTTCACGCCAGCGCCGGCGCGGGCGACAGCCAGTAGGCCGTCAAAGTTGTCGGTATCAACCTGGGCGGAACGCACCAAGATGGCATCGGGTTTTTCGATAGAATCGGAAACCTGATAGAACGAGCCAAACAGGCTCAAGCCTTTCTTGGAAATATTGTTCATCGTCTTAATAGTTGCCATTGTATTGTCCTTTGTTTAAGTTAAAAAGTTGTGAGGTCGCTTCGCTTTGAGTTATGAGGTCGGCACTTCGTGCCTCGGAGCTTTTATAATCGCGCCTTCGGCGCAAGTTTTTTGCTCAAAGCGTTGTGAAACAAGGCGTGCTCATACCCCATAGCCCATACCTCTAAGGTTCTTGCCACCGGCCTCTTTCCTTGATCAAATTCACGAGTTCCTCGATGGCGTCTTCTTCGGGGATGTTCTTCTTGACCGCCGTCTTGCCTTCGAAGAGGGTAATGCGGCCGGGGCCACCACCGACGTAGCCGAAGTCGGCGTCAGCCATTTCGCCCGGGCCGTTCACGATGCAGCCCATGATGCCGATGGAAATGTCAGAGAGGTGACCGAAGCGGGCCTTGATCTTGCCCATCACCTGCTGAATATCGTAGAGGGTGCGGCCGCAGCTCGGGCAGCTGATAAAGTTCGTCTTGCTGCGGCGGCAGTAGGCGGCCTGCAGAATGTCGAAGGCCAGAAGAACGCTTTCCTTCGCGCCCTTGTAGCCGTCGATCACGACGGCGTCGCCAAGGCCGTCGGTGACGAGGCTTCCGATGTCGGCGGACACGCGGAGCGTTTCACGTTCGTTGTCGTTAATCTTGGCGTAAAGCAGAATCGGGTCTTTGCGACCTGCCGCTTCCAAAGCGGCAGCAAGGGCGCGCACGCCAGCGACCATCTCGGCTCCCGTGTAGCAGAACACGGAACCAGCGGGCACGGCAGCCGGATTCTGCGCGAAACCGGCGATATCCATCGCATCCTTAAATTCAACGACAGGCTTTTCGTTCAAGCTCGGCAGCGCAAATTCAGCATTGCGGCGTTCACCCGTGAGTGCAATCGCATCGGCCTTCACGCCGACCTTCACCGGACTGCTACCGCCGATTTCCACGCCTGCAACAGCAACGGGCGTCGTTTCTCTGCGTTCGTAATGATACGGGTCTTTTTCAAGAACCGGCACGTTGTAGGCCGTCGGCGCAGCAGGCAAAGCGCAAGCCTTGATAAGTTCCTGAGCCACCGGGACTTCGGCCACCGGATCTTCAGTGAGCGACACGCGAATCGTATCGGCAAGGCCATCGAGCAACAAGGCGCCGATGCCTGCAGCAGACTTCAAGCGGCCGTCGGCACCCGCGCCCGCTTCAGTCACGCCCACGTGGAACGGATACGGCTTGAAGCCTTCCTGCTTGATGCGGGCAGCGAGCATACGGTAAGCGGCAATGGCCACGCGCGGATTGCTGCTCTTCAAACTCAAAACAACCTGGTCGAAGTGTTCGGCTTCGCACACGGCCAAGTATTCCATGGCACTTTCCACCATGCCTTCCACGGTATCGCCATAGCGGTAAATCATACGGGCGGCAAGGGAACCGTGGTTCACGCCTATACGGATGGCGCGACCGAGGCGCTTAGCCTCTTGCACGAACGGCGTAAAGGCTTCGGCAACCTTTTCCTTGCCTTCTTCAAAAGTCTTGTCCGTCTGCTGGTCAAGCGTCAAAATGCCAGTATCGACAAAGTTACCCGGATTGATGCGGACCTTCTCGACCCACTTGAGGGCTTCGAAAGCGGCCTTCGGCTGGAAGTGGATGTCGGCAGAAACCGGAACGGTGCAACCGGCGGCACGCACGCGCTTCATCACTTCTTCGAGCCCCTGGGCATCAGCGAAAGTCGGAGCCGTAATGCGAACCAGTCCGCAACCCACCTTGGCAAGTGCCAACGTTTCGGCCACCGTTTTTTCCACATCCTTGGGCTTGGTGGTGGTCATGGACTGAACTAAAATGGGGGCATTGCCCCCGATAAGTGCGCCGCCAACGCGGACTTGTACAGTTTCCCTGCGGACTGCATTGAAGCGGTCGGCTACATAGGGGAATTCGCTAAACTTCGTCATGCGCCCAAAGATAGCAAAATTCACCTCGTTTAGGCTTCGTCTTCCTTCAAGCTGCTATAATATTCTTCGAGTTTATAGCGGCAAGCGGTAAAGCAATCCTTAAGCGAGGGGTCGAACTGGGTTCCCATTCCCTCGATAATAATATTGTAAGCCTCTTCGAAAGACATTTCTGCCTTGTAGCAACGCTTGGACACCAAGGCGTCGTACACGTCGGCAATCGCCATGACGCGGGCCTCGAAGGGAATATCGTTGCCCTTGAGTTTCTTGGGGTAACCAAATCCGTCGAAACGTTCGTGATGGTAGCGCGCCACGTTCTTTGCAATCTTCACAAATTCCGGAGACTCCACCGCCGTCAAAAGGTTTTCCACAATCATGGCGCCCTTTTCCGGGTGTTCCTTCATCTCTTCGTATTCCTGCGGCGTAAAGCGGCCGGGCTTTCTCAAGATGCGGTCATCGATAGCGATCTTACCGATATCGTGCATCGGCGCGGCAGACACCAGGCAATCGTAGAAGAATTCGGACTGTCCGAGAGTGTGGTCCTTGCGCAGGTAATCCACCAGAATCTGCACGACCCTTCTCGTACGCTTGATATGGCTTCCGATATTGCTGTCGCGGTTTTCCACCATGTGGGCCATACCCACCACCATCTGTTCCTGAATCGAACGGATCTGGGAATCGTTTTCCTTGAGCATCAGTTCCAGACGGACGTTGTTGGTGCCCAGCATGTTGATGTAGTTGTGGATGCTGGTTTCGTCTTCGATCTTGAACATGTTGATTTTTTCGGAACCGGAAAGAGAAAGCTGGCGAAGCTTGATCTTGTAATACTTGCCATCCTGTTCAAACTTCTTTTCGGCAGTCACCTTGCCGCTGGATTCTTCCTTGATCCAGGTGAGGAGCAAATGGTTCAGTTCGTGATTGTCGGGAGTGGTATGGTCAATACGGCAATTCTTGAGGTTCGGGAAGGTCTCGTAACCCACCGCATTGCTACCGAGAAAACTGTTGTCCGAATCGATAAGGACATAACTGTCGGCATTCTGAGTTTCAAGCACCTGGGAAAGGATCTGTTCCACATCGTAGCGCTTGACTCTGTAGCAGATGTACATGAGTGCGAATTGGTCAAAAACGTAAACACCGGGCATAACCAAGGTGTCGCTTTCGACTACACGCGAAATGAAGAACGAAAGGATCGATACCGCTTCAATCGAGGAGAGTGCCACAAGGCTCTTGAACGAAACGTTTTTCTTTTTAATGAAGGCGTAAATAATTAGGCTTACGTTGATGATGACAAAACCAACCATCATGAAGTTGAAAATGTCATGTCCAATTCCATAATCGGCAACGAAATTGCCCACGCCACATGTCTGGATAAATTTGACGGACTTGTAGTAGAAACCATTGAAGCCAACAGTTAACGACATGCCAAAAACAATGAGCACAATCAGCATGAGAAAATCATGGCTCCAAGCCGGGAAATTGATTTTGCAAATCGAAAGGCAGGCGTTAAAAGTGATTATCGGAAGGAAGATGGATCCAACGTAAATTACCTTATTCGAAAGAATCGCCTGGTCCACGTTGGTAGACAAAGCGAGTAACAAATGCCCCAAGCAAGCTATAAACGAAAAGAAAAACAGCAATGGGTATGGTCCATTCTGCTTTGGATTTGCATGGTAATGCAGCATAAAGTTAAAAGCCGCAACCACGGTCAGGATTGTTAAATACAAAAGCACCATAGATAATCCCATCTACTCAATACACCTATCAACGCAATTAAATATAAATTAAACTTTATGGCTTTAAAAGCAGGGGTGTACTTTTTTTAGCTGATTTATTCATTTCTGCTTAAAATGCGTGTAAAAAATCACAGCCGCCAATCACTTGGATTGACGGCTGCAATAATTTGTATTACATAATTTGTATTAAATTATGCTTCGGCCGGTGCTTCCGGAGCAGCTTCAGCAGCGGGTGCTTCAGCGGCCGGAGCTTCGGCAGCGGGCTTCGGAGGGAGCAAAGCCTTCATGGAAAGCTTCACCTTGCCCTTCGGGTCGACACCGAGGCAGAGCACTTCGACTTCGTCACCGACGTGAACGACGTCTTCGACCTTATCGACGCGGTGGTCGGCAAGTTCGGAGATGTGCACGAGGCCGTCGCGACCGGGGAGGATTTCGACGAATGCGCCAAACGGCTGGATCGTCTTCACCTTGCCCTTGTACTTGCGGCCCGGTTCGGGTTCGGCAGTGAGTTCTTCGATCATGCGGCGGCACACAGCAGCGGCCTTGCCACTCGGAGCGGCAATGTCGATGTTGCCATCGTCGTCGATGTTGATCGTGCAACCCGTCTGAGACTGCATGCCCTTGATCACGGAGCCACCGGAACCGATGACGTCGCGGATCTTGTTGGTCGGGATGCGCATCTTGATCATGGTCGGAGCCTTGTCGGAAACCTTCGGACGCGGAGCGGCGAGGCCGAGTTCAGCCATCTTGCCCAAGATGTGGAGACGGCCCTGACGAGCCTGTTCCAGAGCTTCGCGCATGAGTTCCGGCGTAATGCCGCGGATCTTGATATCCATCTGGAAGGCAGTGATACCTTCGGCAGTACCCGTCACCTTGAAGTCCATATCGCCGAGGTGGTCTTCCGTACCGGTGATGTCGGTCAAGATCTTGATCTTGCCGCCTTCCTTCACGGAACCCTTTTCGGAGATGAGGCCCATGGCGACACCTGCGACCGGAGCCTTGATAGGAACGCCAGCGTCCATCAAGCTGAGGCAGCCACCGCAAACAGAGGCCATGGAAGAAGAACCGTTGGATTCCTGAATTTCGGAAACCACGCGGATGGTGTACGGGAAGTCTTCCGGCAGCGGAAGAACGGCAGCGAGAGAACGTTCGGCAAGGTGGCCGTGACCGATTTCGCGGCGGCTCATGCCGAGGCGCTTGCATTCACCCACGCAGTACGGCGGGAAGTTGTAATGCAGCATGTAGCTCTTGGAGCCTTCGCCCTGCAGGCTTTCGTAACGCTGTTCGTCGGCCTTGGAGCCGAGCGTGCAGACCACGAGACCCTGGGTTTCGCCACGCTGGAAGATTGCAGAACCGTGAGCGCTCGGGAGAACGCCGAGTTCGATTTCGATGGGGCGGACTTCGGTCGTCGTACGGCCGTCGAGGCGCACGTCTTCGTTCAAGATCATTTCGCGCATGGCAGTGCGTTCGTAGTCGCTAAAGATTGCCTTAGCGTCTGCAACGAGAGCAGGATCCTGTTCTTCGTCCTTGCCAATGATAGCGAGAATGCGTTCGTCTTCGAGCATCTTGGCGCAGAGGTCTGCCATAGCCGGATAGAAGTCGGTCTTCACCATGTTGGAGTGGACGTCCTTGTTCAGTTCGTCCCACACGACTTCCTTCACCGTGGCGAGAAGCTTTTCGTGGGCTTCGCCAACGTGCTGCGGCTTGAGTTCCATCTTGGGCTTAGCGCAGCGGTCCACCAGTTCCTGTTGGGCCTTGCACATGAGCTTGATGGCTTCGTGACCGGCGAGAATTGCGTTGATCATCGTGTCTTCGGACACTTCGTAGGCACCGCCTTCCACCATGCAGACGGAATCTTCGGTACCGGCGACCACCAGGTCCAGATCGGCGCAGGCCATCTGTTCGTAGGTGGGCATCACGATGTTCTGACCATCGACCACGGCCACGCGTACGGCGGCAACCTGCTGTTCGAAGGGCAGTTCAGAAAGACCGATAGAAAGGGATGCTGCAGACACGCCGAGAACATCGGGTGCAAACTTGCGGTCGGCAGACAGAACCTGCACGATCACCTGGACTTCGCGCGTGAAGTTCTCGGGGAACATCGGGCGAATCGGGCGGTCAATAATACGTGCAGAAAGCGTTTCTTCGTCAGAGGGACGACCGGCTTCGCGCTTGCTGTAGCCGCCCGGGAGGCGACCAGCAGCGTAGGCCTTTTCGCGGTATTCCACAGTGAGGGGGAAGAAGTCACCTTCTTTTTCTTCGCCGTAGCAGACAGTAGAGAGCACGAATGCATCGCCCATCTTGGCGACTGCAGCTCCGCGAGCCTGCTTGGCGATACGGCCTGTTTCAAACGTGATAACACGGCCATCGGGAAGCGTTACGGACACTTCCTTCGGGTCGAGCATCTTGCCGTATTTTTGATGGTATGCGTCAATAGACATAAATTTCTCCAGTCTGAAGAATTAGCCGCGCAGACCGAGTTCCTTGATCAAGGCACGCTGGGCGACAATGTCCTTTTCGCCGTAGTACTTGAGGAGGTTCTTGCGCTTAGAAACCATCATGGACAGACCGCGCAGGGAGTGGAAGTCCTTCTTGTGGGTCTTTGCATGTTCGGTGAGGTTCTTGATCTTCTCGGTGAGGAGAGCGATCTGAACGCGGACGTTACCGGTGTCCTTTTCGTTTGCTCCGAACTTAGCGGTGATTTCTGCAGCCTTTTCTTTAGTGATAGTAGCCATTATAGCCATTCCTTTTTTTTGTTGTTTTTGCGGTCACCACCATGGCGACCTGTTTCATTACATGTTTTTGTCCGAGTTTCCCTGCTCTTGCACCAGTGGAATTGGCGAATCTGGTCACAGGACCCAGGCAAAAATGCAATTTGGCGGTATATATAGAAAAAGTAGGAAGTAGGAAGTAGGAAGTAGGAAGGAAATTTGGGGCAAAAATGGGGTAAAAATGGCAAAAAATTGATAAAAAGCTACTTCTAGCAAGATTTGGGCATCTTTTCTATATTTTCGGGCCGTGGAAAGAAAAGACAACAACTACCTGTTTGATTCCGGGAATCTTTCGGAAGGGGCGCTTGCCAAAAAGCATCGCTTAGAAAACGATCCGAGTTCCCGTACTAATATAATGGACTATCTGCCCGGCATGGAAGTCATCCAGTCGGACATCGCCGACAAGGTGCTCGCAGAATCTGAAAATTTCGACTATTCCAAGTATACCGGCAAGGACGTAAAGCGCGCCCTGGAACATGAACGCTGCTCGCTCGAAGATTTCAAGGCGCTCCTCTCGCCCGCCGCCGCTCCGTACCTGGAAAAGATGGCCGCGAAGGCGAAAATCGAGACCAGCAAGCACTTCGGTAACAACGTCTACTTTTTCACGCCGCTCTATATTGCTAACTACTGCGAAAACTACTGTGTGTATTGCGGTTTCAACTGCTACAATCACATCAAGCGCATGCAGCTCACGATGGAGCAGATTGAGCATGAGATGAAGGTGATTGCCGATAGCGGCATGGAAGAAATCCTGATTCTCACCGGCGAAAGCCGCGCCAAAAGCAGCGTGGAATACATCGGTGAAGCCTGCAAGCTCGCCCGCAAGTACTTCCGCATGGTCGGTGTCGAAGTTTATCCGGTGAATACCGACGAATATCGCTACCTGCATGAATGCGGCGTGGACTACGTGACGGTCTTCCAGGAAACTTATGACAAGGTGCGTTTCGAACAACTTCACCTGATGGGACACAAGCGCGTGTTCCCGTACCGATTCGATTCGCAGGAACGCGCCCTGATGGCGGGCATGCGTGGCGTGGCATTCTCCGCGCTTCTCGGCCTCTCGGACTTCCGCCGCGATGCCTTAGCTAGCGCACTCCACGTGTATTTCTTGCAAAAGAAGTATCCGCATGCCGAAATGAGCTTGAGCTGCCCGCGACTCCGCCCCATTATCAATAACGACAAGATCGATCCGCTGGATGTTCACGAAAAGGAACTCTGCCAGGTGCTTTGCGCTTACCGCATCTTCTTGCCGTACGTGGGCATCACCGTTTCCAGCCGCGAAAGCAAGGAATTCCGCAACGGTATCGTGAAGATTGCAGCCACTAAAGTTTCCGCAGGCGTTTCGACCGGCATCGGCGACCACGAAAGCAAATACAGCGGCCACGATGACGGCGAAGGCGGCGATGAACAGTTTGAAATTAATGATGGCCGCAGCTTCAACGCCATGTACAGCGACATTTCGGGCGAAGGCCTGCAGCCTGTTCTAAACGATTACTTGTACGTCTAATTAGACGCTTCTTCGTACATCTTTTCGATTTCTTCGGCGAACCGCGCTTCGGCAACGGATCGCCGAATTTTTAAGGTAGGCGTCAACAGCCCCGATTCCACGGTCAGTTCGTCGCCAATCAAAGTCCACTGGCGAATCTGCTCCCAGTGATTCAGCTTGCTGTTGACTCGTTCCACATGGCGGCTGATCGATTCACGAATGCGCCTGGACTTCAAAGCCTTCTCAAGATTAAAATCATTCCCCGTACGCTTCAGGAATCGCTTGGCATTCACCGGATTCAAGAAAATCAAGGCCGAGGCGAACTTGCGGTCGTTGGCAACAACCAGCGCCTGTTCAATCAGCAGGTGCCGCCCCAGTTCCAGTTCGATGGGATTCGGACTCACGTACTTGCCCGTACTAGTCTTGAGCAGTTCCTTGAGGCGCCCCGTCAGGTAAAGGAATCCGTCGCGGTCGAAATACCCCTGGTCGCCAGTTCTAAAGAAACCGTCTTCCGTAAAGATTTCCGCATTCAAGTCGGGCCTGTTGCGGTAACCCTTGAAAACGCTGTCGCCCTTCACCAGCACTTCGCTGTGGTCCCCGATTTTCACCTGCAAGTGCGTGAGGGGCTGTCCCACGCTTCCGGGCCGCGCAGAGCCGGGCCTGTTCACGCTGACAACCGGCGAACATTCCGTAAGGCCGTAGCCCTCGCAGACATCAAAGCCCACGTTCAACAGGAAGCGGCAAATCGTCTTGTTCAGCGCTCCCCCGCCCGAAATCACCAGGCGGAACCGCCCGCCCATGGCTTCGCGCATTTTGCTGTAAACTAGCTTGTCGTAAATTTTGCAAAGCACCCCGCGACGTTCCAGAGGGTTGCGCCGTTTGGCCAAGGCAATGGCATGTTCAAAGACCAGCTTCTGGATTCCGCAAATCTTTTCGCTCGCCGCCGTCATGCTTTCGTACAGGCGTTCCAGGATTCTGGGCACCACCGTCATGACCGTAGGGCTGATTTCACGGATAATTTCGGCAGTGTGCCGCGGCGAATCCGCAAAGTAAACCTTGGTACCGCTAAGGGTGTAAAAGTAGACCGACATACGTTCAAAGGCATGCGCCACCGGCAAAACCACGAGGCACACATCGGTCGAAACGTTCAGTCGTAAAAAGTCACGCTTGATTACCTGGATCTGCGAAAGCATGTTGCGGTGCGTCAGTTCGACGCCCTTGGGCACTCCCGTAGAACCGCTGGTATAAATAATGGAGAACACGTCGTCGGGGTTCAGGGAATGCATCTGCTGGTTCAGCCACAGAGACGATTCCGGTTGCTTGGAAAGCTCCACCCCTTCTTTCACGAGGTCGTCCCAGTACACACCGTTAGGCGGCAACTCCGAATTGCGGTCGAGGCAAATCACCGCCTTGAAGTTTGGCATCAAGGCACCGATTGCAGGTGACAAGTCCGACAGCTTGTTCAGGAGCAACACCTGCACCGAGGCGTCGTCACGCTGGTATTTGAAATTCTCTGCCGAAATGTTCGGGAACAGGGGCACCACTCGGGCCTGGTTCAGCTGGGTCGCCACATCGGCCATGATCCATTCGGGACAGCTGTTGACCACGATGCCAATACTCTTGCCTGCGGTAAGGCCTCGAGCCCTGAAGGCAAGTGCAAGGCACTGGGTTTCTTGGCGAAGTCTCGTCCCCGAAAAATGTTCCCAGCCATTAGGTGTACGGTGAAACCATCCTGCGAAGTTTTCACGATCGCAGTTTGCGAAAAACGCATGCGCAAGCGATGTATACTGCAGCGGTTCCATACAAAACACCCATCCTACTATGAATAAAATACATTTATTACACGGATTTTTTCTGTTAAATTTATCACAAATCCGTTTTTTTTCTTTATATTTGTGTCAAAGGGTTAGTTTATCTGTTTGAATCAAAGGAATATAACATGTTCAAAAAGATTCTTGATAAATACAACGGCATCAAGCTGAACTACCGTATCGCAATTGCCATCGTGCTCGGCACACTCCTTGGCATCTTCCTCCCCGAACAACGTTGGATCGGCGAACTGGGCGTCCTGTTCGTCGGCGCCATGAAGGGCATCGCCCCCATCCTGGTGTTCGTCTTGATCGTGAACTCCCTTTCTACAGGCAAGACTTCGCTTGACCGACGGTTCGGAAAAGTATTCGCCTTTTACATGATCAGCACCATTCTAGCGGCCATCGTAGCCGTCACGGCCAGTTTCTTGTTCCCGCAGAACCTGCAACTGGCACAGAGCGCAACCACCAGTGCCGTTTTGCCTAAGGGCATCGGCGAAATTTTGAACAACTTGCTCGTCCGCGCCGTTTCGAACCCCTTCGAAGCCATCACCGACGCGAACTACATCGGTATTCTCGTTTGGGCAATCATCTTCGGTATCGCCCTCAAGCTGCACGCCAGCGATTCCACCAAGGATTTCTTGCAGGACGTCACCAAGTCCGTGACGGCGATTGTCCACTGGCTGATCAACTTCGCACCTTTCGGTATCTTGGGCCTGATTCATTCTTCCATTGCCACCAACGGCATCGGCATTTTCAAGACCTACGGCATGCTCGTAGCAGTCCTTGCGGGCGCCATGATATTCACCACCTTCATTATCGCGCCGCTGGTCGTCAGTTTCGCACTCAAGCAGGATCCTTACCCACTGGTCATTTACTGCCTCAAGCAAAGCGCCGTTACGGCACTCTTTACCAGAAGTTCTGCCGCGAACATCCCCGTGAACATGGACACCTGCGAAAAGCTCAAGCTCGACCGCGAATTCTATTCTGTGTCTATTCCGCTGGGAGCCACCATCAACATGAACGGAGCCGCCATCACAATTGCCGTGATGACTCTTGCCGCCGCCCACACGCTCGGTATTGCAGTCAGCTTCCCAACCGCCCTGATCCTTTGCGTGGTAGCGACCATCGGAGCCTGCGGTGCAAGCGGTATTGCAGGCGGTTCCCTGTTCCTGATTCCCATGGCCTGTTCCTTCCTCGGCATTTCGAACGACATAGCCATGCAGGTGGTCGCCGTCGGCTTCATCATCGGTGCAGTACAGGACAGCCTCGAAACGGCCCTCAACTCCTCCACCGACGTGATGTACACCGCCGCCGCCGAATACAGCGGTTGGGTTGCCGAAGGCAAGCACCTTCCCCGCCGTTTCCGCTAAAAAAACTTGGAAATTGGCTTAAAAGGCCAATTATTCCAAGTTGGAATAATGTGAGTTAAAACAAAAATTTGAGGGCAATTTTTTCTTTTTTTTGAAAAAATGTTATTTTCTCTTATGGAGAAATCTATGGCTGCTTATAAAAGACCTATACATAAAAGCCTAGTCCTTGGAAGCGCAGTATTTGTCGCGTTCTTGTGTTTTATTCTTTCAATTCAAGCTTACCTGACCTATTCGAAGTCGTTGTACAAGCGCTACGACGACAAACTTGACGATATTCTGAAATACATCACCACCCAGGTCGACCTGGACGACCTTTACGAATGCGTCGTTACGGGTGAAAAAAGTGAAAATTACAATCACACGCAACGTCTGCTCAACGGCATGGTAGACGAATTTGAACTGTTCTACCTCTACTCCGTTTTTGTACGCGACCATCTGATGGTGAATATCTGTTCGGCAACGAGTGCCGAAGAACGAGCCAAGGGCGAAGTGGACATGCCCCTGCTCGAGACAAGCGATGCCTACCCGGAAGCAGAACTCCAGAAATTCTCGGAAGCGATCGCCAAAGACGAAATTTCGTACTTCGAAGAAAAATCTGACTGGGGCGACGCCTACACCGCCTGTAAGCCGCTCGTGAATTCCACCGGCGTCCATTTCGGCCTTATCTGCGCCGATGTGGCCATTGACGAACTCCACAAGACCGTCAACCACTACGTTCTCTACAACGTGCTCTTGACGCTTGGTCTCGGTATTCTGTTCGGCCTTGTATTGATTGTATGGCTGCGCCACAACGTGACCGGCCCCATTCTCGCCCTGGAAAAGAGCGCCCGCCACTTCGCCGAAACGAGCCGCGGTAAAAAGAAAGATCCCAAGAACCTCGTCTTTGAAGTTCCCGAAATCAACACACACAACGAAGTGGAATCTCTTTCCAAAGCCATCGCCCAGATGTCCATGGACTTGAAGACCTATGTGGAAGACATCCTGGAAGCCGAAGAAACGGTCAAGTCCGCGCAGGAAGAAGCGGCCAACATGACCATGCTCGCCTACAAGGACGCCTTGACCCACGTGGGTTCCAAGATTGCCTTCGACAATGCGGCCAGAACCTTGGACAAGGATGTCGCCGAAAAGCTGGTGACGGAATTCGGCATCGCCATGATCGACCTGAACAACCTGAAGGTCATCAACGACAGCTACGGTCACGCCAACGGCAACCTTTACATCGCCGGCGCATGCCACATTGTATGTACCATCTTCAGGCACTCTCCGGTATTCCGCATCGGTGGTGACGAATTCATCGTAATTCTCAAGAACAGCGACTACGAAAACCGCCACGACCTGATCGAGAAGGCGAACCTGAAGTTCTTCGAAACCGAAAACGACACCGCCAGGGAACCCTGGGAACGTTACTCGGTGGCAATCGGCATGGCGGAATACAGAGAAGGCGAATCTACGGACGCCGTATTCAAGCGCGCCGACCAGGCGATGTACATGAACAAAGAAAAGATGAAGAAGACTCGAGCATAAATTTCTATCTTTACGTTCACTTGTGCTTGAACATCTGAATTTCAATTTCTCTTTTTACGACTGGCTACTGATTTTCATGGTGACGGCGTTGGGTACTCTCAGCGCCTATTTGAAAGATCCCCAGCTGAAAGCGGTGACGGCCACCATTCCGATTCCTTGCGGATTTGCCTACATTGCAGTCGGACTCCCGATGGGGGCGGCCAACGCCATTTCTGGCTTTATGTGCCTGCTGTACGTGCATATCGTCCGCGTTCTGCATTACAAGGTGAAAATTCCGATTGTGCCGAGCATTATTGCGGGTCTCGCCTTTTTTGTGGCGCTGGGCACCTTCCTGATGCCCCGCATTCCGGACAGCGAGCCGGTCTTTATCGGAGTCTGCATTTTTGACCTGATTGTGGGCATCGTCCTTTTCCAGACGCAGGACTACAAAGCGGGCGTGCGCTACAAGACTCCCCTGCCGGTTTACATCAAGGCGCCAGCAATTGCAGGTGTCGTCGGTGGACTCATGCTCATCAAGCGCCTGATGGGCGGATTCTGCACCAGTTTCCCCATGATGAATTCCATCGTGAGCTACGAAAGCCGCTATTCCCTGGGCGACCAGTGCAGGCAACTGCCCCTGTTCTTGATTGCGGGCCCCTTCATGTTCGTCGAGATGCACTTTATCGAGACTCGCCTCGGTTGGAACCACTGGATTGTGCTTTTGTGCGGTTACGTGCTGTTTGCCGCCATTTACTGGCCGCTGAACCAGGAACTCAAGCGCCGCAATGAACGAGCAGAGAAAAGTTATAGGAGTAGGAAGTAGGAAGTAGGAAGTAGGAAGTAGACAGTAGGCAGTTGGCAGTAGGCAGTTGGCAGTAGACAGTTGGCTGTGGGCTATGGGCTGTGGGCTGTGGGTGATTGGGGTGGTTTAATGGTTGAATGCAGGGGCGAAGGTACCCTGTTTTTTACATTTATGCGAACGTAATTATTGTATATTATGAATATGAAAAAGAAATTCATTACCGCAGCTCTTACCGCGTTCACGGTCATGGCCCTTTTCTCGGCCTGTTCTGAGTCCAGCTCTTCCAGCGACACTCCCGTGGCCCCGACTACAAGCGAAAACGATTCTACCAAGGTAAATCCTCAGCAGCCTGATCAGCCGGTAATTACCCCGACGGATTCTACCACGGCCACTGATCCGGACGTAATCACCGACCCCGTAGTTGACCCTGGTTCAGGCGATTCCACCGTAACGATAGTTACGCCCGTCGATACGACTACCCAGCCGCAGCCCGTAGATCCGGACACCTCGACGGTGACGCCCCCCGAACCGGTCGTTGTCGCCTGCGCCGAAGGTGAAGTCCCCGCCCCCGTGGATTTCCCGCAGAATGAATTTACCGACATCGGTGACGTTTACAAGAACATCCAGTGCAACGAAAAAGTGGTGTTCATGATCCGCCACGGCGAACGTTCCCGTAACTACTCCGGCAAGGAAGCTCCCCTGACCGAAGACGGTATCGAAGAAGCAACCGCCATGGGCGCCAAGCTCATCGGCCCTGGTGACTTCAAGTTCATTCACACCGGCTTTGTCCGTACTTATCAGACCGCCCTTTACGCTGCCGTGGGTCGCGGCCAGGCACAGGTCTTAGACGACGGCACCGCCGTGAACTTCGTGGCAGATACGGTCACCCAGCTGACGGATGGCTGGTTCATGAAGGACAAGGAAAAGCGTGACGAATACCAGGCCGCCGATTCCACCCTCAAGAACGTGAACGTGATGTATGCCGCCTGGGCCTACGACGGCCTTTACAGCGACGTTTTCTACAATTTGGAAGAACGCAGCCAGGAACTGTTGAACACCTACGTGCTCAAGGACGTGGCAAGCCTCCCCAAGTACACGCTGATCGCCTCTCACGACCAGCTGCTGATGCCCCTTTTGGTCTACCTGACCCAAAAGCAGATCGATTTGAAGCTCCACAGCCCCACCCCGCCGCGTAACTGGCTCACCTTCCTCGCAGGGGTTGCCATTATCGTGAACGACAAGGGCGAGCTCCGTTATGCCCCGATCAAGGGCGGCGCAACAGGCGTTGAATAATGCCTTACTGCTGTTGAGAAACCATAAACATAAATATGGATGCAAAGCGGCTTTTTTAGCCGCTTTTTCTTTTTTTTAGGTATTTTCAAAAAAAAAGCCCGGATTGTATCCGGAACTATGTAATGGAGATGGCATGTTTGGTAAAATGAAGGTTTTGACGGTTGCAATGGGCATGGGATTGCTCGCTACCGCCGCAAATGCAGAAAAATACAACTGGGGTAACGTCCGTTTTGACGGCGGTGGATTCGTTTCTGCCGTGATTTTCCACCCCACAGTCGAAAATTTGCTGTACGCCCGCACCGATGTGGGCGGTATTTACCGTTTTGACTTTGAAAGAAAGACCTGGATCCCGCTGATGGACTGGATCGACCAGAACGACGTGGGCCTTTACGGTACCGAAGCGTTCGCTCTCGACCCGAACGATCCCAAGCGCATTTACGTGCTGGCAGGTACGGGCTACTTTAGCAAGGGCCGCACCGCCATTTTGCGTAGTGAAGACTACGGCGCCACCTGGGACACGAGCTACGTCGAAATGCTCGCCCACGGCAACGGCATGGGCCGCCAGACCGGCGAAAAGCTGGCTGTAGACCCGAACAAGGGCAACATCGTTCTTTGCGGTAGCCGCACCAAGGGCGTGTACAAGAGTACCGACTACGGTAAAACTTGGACCAGCCTTTACAAGGTCGCCCTTTCTAGTGCCACCGAAAGCAGCCTGAACGGCGTAAACGGCGTGAGCTTCGTGATGTTTGACCCGGCTCAGGGCAAGCTCACCGACGGAAGCACCGCTACGATTTATATCGGCACTTCTGAAACCAAGGACAACCTGCAGGTGAGCCACGACGGCGGTGCCACCTGGGAAACCATCAAGGGGGTTCCCACGGGCCTGATGCCGCACCGCGCCAAAATCGTGGACGGTGACATGTACGTGACCTTTGCCGACGGCCCAGGCCCGTACAATATTGCAAGCGGCGGTTTCTATAAGTACAATATTGCAGGTGGCACCTGGACCGACCTGACTCCGAGCGATTCCGTGGAACACCAAGGCAGCACCACCAAAAGCTACGAAAAAGACAAGAGCTCCTACGGCGGCGTGGCCATTGACCCGGCCGACAAGAACCACATCGTGATTTCGACGCTAGGCAAGTACACCGGACGCCACGTCACGATCGACGAAAAAGAAAACTACGGCGACCGCATTTACTCCACCACTGACGGTGGCAAGACCTGGAATCACGGCCAGCATTACAACGATATTCCAAACATTGACGCCAACGGCACCGCCTGGATTCCGGGCAACGCCATCCACTGGGCAGGTTCCTTGGAAATCAACCCGTTCAACAATAAGCAGGCTTGGGTCACCAGCGGTAACGGCATCTTTATGACCGAAGACATTTCGGCCAAGGTTCCCTTGTGGAAGTTCATGTCGAAGGGTATCGAAGAAACGGTTCCGCTCGACATCGTGAGCATTCCGGGTGGACCGCTCGTGACCGCCATTGGCGACTATGACGGCGCCGCCTATTCGAACATCAACGCAAGCACCAAGCGCCACACCCCGATTATCGGCACCACCGAAAGCATGGGCTACGCCCCGCTCACCGGAAGCCTCTTGCGTACGGGCGTAATTACCGTGTATGGCCAGTACGACTCCCAGAACTTTAACGTGATGTACCGCTCCGACGACATGGGCGCCACCTGGGACAGCGTCAAGACAACTCTCAAGGGCCCCAAGGGCTTGGTCGTGCTCTCTGCCGACGGCAAGGTCATGTTACACCGCCCCGACCAAGGCGCAACCGTTTACCGTTCTGCCGACAATGGCGCCACCTGGACCGCCGTCGAAACCGGCACGCAGACCAACTATTCCCGCATTGTCGCAGACCCCGTGAACCCCGACGTATTCTACGTGATGGGCGGCATGGGCTCGCTCTACAAATCGACTGATGGCGGCAAGACCTTTGCTGAATCCGAAGCACGCCTGCAGAACGAACAGGAAGGCGTTTACTACAACGGTGGCGGACTCATCCGTACCGTTCCGGGCAAAGAAGGCCACCTGTGGGTTCCTGTGGACCAGGCCCAAGTCTGGCTCCCCAAGGGCTTTAGCGAAAACGGTCTCGCCTACTCTGAAAACGGCGGCAAGAGCTGGAACCACTGCGAAGGTGCCTCGACCGCAATCGCGGTCGGTATCGGCAAGGCCAAGGAAGGCAGCGACTACGAAACCATCTTTATCTGGGGTGCAGCAAAATCCGGCGACCCGATCGGTATTTACCGCAGCACCGACAAATGCAAGACCTTTGAACGCGTGAACGATGACATGCACCAGTTCGGCGGCCCGGGCAACGGCAACTTCGTGCAGGGCGACATGAACACCTTCGGCGTCGTGTACATGAGCACGGTCGGCCGCGGCACTATCGTGGGCGCCCCCGAAGGCACGGAATTCATCACCAAGCTGAACCGCGTGAACGTCACGGCCAGCACCTTCATGCAGCTCGAAAAGCGCAACCTCCACGTGAGCGCCCCGGCAGGCAGCAAGGTCGAAATCTACGCCGCCAACGGCAAGCTCGCCCTCTGCTCCACCCTCGAAAGCGAAAACGTGGTCAACTTGAGCAAACTCCCCGTGGGCAAGTACATGGCCCGCCTCAAGAGCGCAAGCGGCAAGACATTGAACCAGAAGACTCTGGTGATCCGATAAAGCTTACCTTGTAAGATCTCCATAACTTCCAAATACACACAAAAATCCCCGGTTTCGGCCGGGGATTTTTGCAATGCTTTTTAGGCGAATCGGGCTAATGGAGCAAGCCGATTACTGCACGCTAATGGTATAGACTTCGGTAGCGTTAGCCTTGATGCTGACTTCGTCCGTTTCGTTTTCCATCAGCCAAAGGGTACTGGGGCCGAAGGTCATCTTGATGACGGAACCGTCGGTCGAAAGAATCGGGGTGACTTCCGTACGGGTCTTGTGCAGAGCCGTACTCATGGAATGAAGCTTGATCACCTTGCCCTCGATTTTCCAGTCGCCATAGACCGGGTAATCCAGGGGATCCAACTTGGTGATGCCCGCCGTGGGCAGGTCAAATTCGAACTTGCCGTTTTCGGTAAAAATCATCTTGCCCGGAGCCGCGGAATAGTTGAAGCCCGGGAGAATTTCGTTGTTGAGGTTTGCGTTGGCAAGGCCAATCATGTTCCAGGAGCCCACCAGGCATTCGGCAGTGGGAACGCCTGTCGTCAAGGCAGAGGCACATTCTTCGGCCTTGGTCGGTTTCGGGTCGGTAGAAGAATCGCCACAGGCGGCGAGCAAGCCAATGGAGCAAAGGGCTGCAGCGAACGGAACCAAATACATCTTTTTCATAAAAATCCTCATTTTTCCTTGAATATAAGTAATTCTTGTTGTAAAAATCAACAACATATTAAAGTTTACAATTATTATGGATCCATAATAATGGGTTATTTTTAGGTTGAGGGAAATTTTTCCCCCGTTGTTTGGAGTATATTATGAAAAAAATTCTTTTGGGAGCAGCATTCGCAATGGCTCTTTCTCAAGTAAACGCCGCACCGGACCCGAATTTCCATATTTACTTGGCCTTTGGCCAGTCCAACATGGAAGGCCAGGGCGATATCGGTAATCAGGACAGGTCTGTTGATGAACGTTTCCAGTTGCTCTGGTCCGCAGATGGAGGATCCTGTAACCAGGGTGCGTCCAAGGGAAAATGGATCAAGGCAACGCCACCGCTGGCACACTGCCAGGGGGCAAAGCTTGGCCCGGCCGACTACTTCGGCCGCACGATGGTCGAAAAGGCCGATTCCCAGATCAAGGTGGGTATCATCTCTGTCGCGGTTGCTGGCTGCAGCATCAAGCTGTTCGACAAGGATAACTATAAAAGTTATGTCAGTTCGCAGCAGGGCCAGAGCTGGATGATCCAGCGTATCAACGCCTACGGCGGAAACCCCTACGGACGCTTGATCGAAATGGCCAAGAAGGCTCAGGAAGACGGCGTTATCAAGGGCATTATCTTCCACCAAGGTGAAACGGACGCCGGTGACGGCAATTGGCCTTCTGCGGTCAAGAAGGTCTACGACAACATTATCAAGGATTTAGGCCTCGAAAACGACATTCCGTTCCTTGCGGGCGAGGTCCTGCGCACGGGCGTAAGCAAAGGTGCAAACAACAACATCGCAAAGCTCCCGCAGCAGTCCAAGAACTTCTACGTGGTGTCTTCCGAAGGGTTCAACCAGGCTTTGGGCGACGGTCAGAACGTGCACTTTACCTCTCAGGAGTACCGCGACTTCGGCAAGCGCTATGCCGAAAAGATGATCGAAGTTCTGGGCGACAAGCTCAAGCCCGCCGCAACCGCCGAATCCAGCAGCAGCGCGGCAGAATCCAGCAGTAGCGAAGTCGCCTCCAGCTCTAGCGAAGCAAAATCCAGCTCCAGCCATAGCCATCACGGAGTTTCCTCTTCGTCGGAAGCAGGCACCGGCATTGCGCAGGCAAACCACTTTGCAGGCGGGGCGCTTACAGTGAACAAAGCCGGCAATGTGCAGCTGAGCATTGCAAAGGCGACGCAGCTGACCGTCAAGATTCACTCGAGCCTCGGCAAGGAAGTGCTCGACTTGAGCGGCAACTACGCCGGAACCAACACCTTGGTGCTTCAGGGCAGACTCCCGGCCGGGCGCTACGTAGTAAGTGCCCAGGGCGAGGGATTCAAGGCGGTCAAGGCTGTAATGGTAAAATAGCGACGACCGTCAGGTGGTCGCCCTGCACTTGAAACTTGATTTCGAAGTCGGCAAACCGGATGCCGTAAACCCGGTCGGCGGACCTTTGGTACGCTGGCCGGGGATCTTCGGAAAGCAGCTCGACAAGAGCTGCCTTTTTGTTTTCAGGGAATTGCTCGTCAAGCGCTACTTGCGCCTCGGCGGCAAAAGAGACTTCCAACTTGTTGAAGCGAACCGCCTCGGCAAAGCCGCCGGCCGCCTCGGGTACGGAATCTGCGTAGGGCAAGTAGGGCTTGATGTCTACGATAGGCGTGCCGTCCATCAGGTCAGCGCCGCTCACCTCGATGGAGGGCGCGCCCTCCCCCGTCAGGTTGATTTTCTCGATTTTCACGCAGCTCATGGCAATCGGATTCGGCCTAAAGCTGCTACGGGTCGCAAACACGCCGAGCCTCGTGTTCCCACCGAGCCTCGGCGGTCGTACCGTCGGCTTCCAGGTGTCGCGTACATTTTCCGAGAATATCCACAGAAGCCACAAGTGACTAAAGCCTTCTAGCCCACGCAAAGCGTCGGCAATCCTGAATTCCGGCTCAAAGACAATTGTAGAGCGCAAATTCTTCAAAAGCCCGCTCTGCCGCGGAATCCCGAACTTGTCCGGAAAATCGCTCTTGATGCGGGCCACGACCTTGAAAGAAATTTCGCTAAACTTTTCCACAGCACAATATATAGAAAGATAACAATAGAGTGTGGCCACATTTTAGCTACCTTTTGTACATAAAAAAGGAGTTAAAAAAATGGTCTTAACCGTTTTCATCTTATACCTCTTAATGATGCTTGGCATCGGCTTCTACTTCTCCAAGAAAGCAAACAGCCTGAATGCCTACTACCTCGGCAACCGCGGCATGAACAAGTGGGTCGTGGCCATGTCCGCCCAGGCCTCCGACATGAGCGGCTGGCTTTTGATGGGTCTCCCCGGCGCCATCTTCGTGAGCGGGTTTTCCGAAGCGTGGATCGGTATCGGTCTCGTGATCGGCACCTACTTCAACTGGAAAATCGTGGGCCGCAGGCTCCGCAAGTACAGCCACTTCTGCGGTGACTCCATCACGCTGCCCGACTTCTTTGCGAACCGTTTCCGCGACAACAAGGGAATCATCCGCGTTATCGCCTCCATCTTCATTCTCGCGTTCTTCCTGTTCTACACGGTGTCTGGCTTTGTGGCTAGCGCAAAGCTCTTCGGCACCATCTTCGGCATGGACTACACCACGGGCCTTATCATCGGTGCAGTCGTCGTGGTGAGCTACACCTTCATGGGCGGCTTCTTTGCCGTATGCTGGACGGACTTTATCCAGGCGACCATGATGCTCATCGCCGTCATCGCGATTCCCTCGATTATCATGACCGGTTCGGGCGGTTTTGCTGCGACCATGGATGCCGTGAATGCACAGAACCCCTACCTGTTGAGCCTGTTCACCAACGCCACCACCGGCAAGTCCATCGGGCTTATCGCCTTGATTTCTAGCCTCGCCTGGGGCCTCGGCTACTTCGGCATGCCACATATTCTGGTGCGTTTCATGAGCATCAAGAACGCCGAAGACATCAAGTTCTCCCGCCGCGTCGCCATGACCTGGGTCACCATCTGCCTCGGTGCCGCCATCATGATTGCAATCCTCGGCCGCTACTACGT
Organism: Fibrobacter sp. UWT2; assembly: GCF_900142545.1. Lineage (NCBI taxonomy): Bacteria > Pseudomonadati > Fibrobacterota > Fibrobacteria > Fibrobacterales > Fibrobacteraceae > Fibrobacter > Fibrobacter sp. UWT2. The sequence continues at coordinate 54,537 of NZ_FRBF01000005.1, forward strand.
AGAAGCGAACGGCATTACCGTCGCCGACCCGGAACGCATCTTCATGGTTCTCTGCCAGACGCTCTGCCACCCGGCTGTCGCCGCCATTCTCATGGCCGCTATCCTTGCCGCCATCATGAGTACCGCCGACTCCCAGCTGCTGGTTTCCGCTTCCGCATTCAGTAACGACCTCTACAAGCACCTGTTCCGCAAGAATGCGAGCAACAAGGAAGTCATGTGGGTGAGCCGCGGCGTGGTCGTGGTGATTACGCTGATTGCCGTGATTGTTGCTATGCAGGGCGCTCCGAGCGCCGACGGTGTCAAGCAGGGCAAGAGCTTCCTGGATGTGGTCATGAGCCTCGTGAGCTTCGCCTGGGGCGGATTCGGCGCCACTTTCGGCCCGATTATGCTCCTTGCCCTGTTCTGGAAGCGCACCACTCTCCCGGCAGCCATCGCGGGCATGCTCGTGGGCGGCATCACCACCTTCGTATGGAAGTTCTACCTCTCCGGATTCTCCGCCGAAATCTTCCAGATCTACGAACTCGTCCCCGGCTTTGTGCTTAGCTTTGCGACCATCGTGATCGTAAGCCTCTGCACCAAAGCCCCCAGCAAAGAAATCCAAGACGAGTTTGACCAGGTGGAAAACACGCGCCTGAGCGATATGAAGCTGTAATCTGACCCTAATACAATGCCGACCCAATGCTGACCCTGATCCTGAAATAAATTCAGGATGACGTTGTTCAGGGGGACATTGTTCAGGGTGACATAAGAGCAAAAAGACCTGCTTGCAAGCAGGTCTTTTTAATGTTCGGGGATTCACCTTAAATTAGTCGTCGTATTCCGGCGCATCGAAGGAGGTCGGAATATGCGGTTCATCCGGGTCGTTGTGGATGAACGAGAATCCGCTAATCTTGTCGGTTTCGGGGTCAATCGGTCCGGTCTGCAGCTGGCCATACATGCTTGTGGTGCTGCCCGAATGATGGAGCGTATTGTGATTGAGCACCATGTAGTAGCCGTAAATTTCCCAGGTACCCGCCTTGTATTCGACTTCCTTTGTACCATCGAAACCTTCCAGCTTGGAGGTTCCGTCAGCCTTCAAGGTAAACTTCCAATCGATGCCATCTTTGGTCGCGACCCATTCGCCGACAAAATCTTCGGGCATTTCGTATTCGTACTCGCCGTAGTTCGCCGTACAGTCCACACTCTTGCCATTGTAGGCAGTAATCGTATTGTCGGTGCCCACGGAATAAGTGAACATCGTACGAGACGAGCCAACATAGTGTAACGGGCGCATCAACAGCGTACTGCGCTGGACATCGTAGCGACCGGCATGCCACTTCACCACTTTGTCGTTGACCGAGGTCTCATAGATATACGAACCATCGAAGAACCTGAAGATTCTCGTAGAATCACCATCGGCACATTCATAAATCTTGTTCTCGAGAGAATCAGCCTTAGAAACCTTGCCCTTCTGAACGGCGACGCTCGCCTTTACCGCTTCGCTGAAATCTTTCGAGCCGTCCACGGAGTACATGACAACGCCTTCTTTGTCGACCACGAACGAAATCTTGAAACCAGCGTTCACCTTTTCCACAATCTTTTGGGCGGCATCGGTTTCGCTATACTGCAAGCCGGTATTGCCCTTTTCAAATTTCACCACGCCATTGGCAAAATCCGTATACGTCAAGGCCCAGAGTTCGTCCGGAATGCGGAGCGCCACAACGCCCTGCTTGCTACCGGTCGACAGGTAAACCGTCTGGTCAAACAGCTTGAGTTCTACGTTCTTCTCCAAGTCTTCCAGTTTCGCGGCGCGGGCACCTTCCGGAATCACGACTGAAGACGAAGATTCCGGAGCCTCGGCACTCGAAGAAGAAGTCGGTTCATCCTTCACAGAAGAAGAAGATTCCGCCGCTTCGCTCGAAGAGGACTTGTCTTCGCTTACGCTAGAAGACGACTTGGAATCGCCGCTTTCCGAAGAAGAGGACTTATCGGAAGAACTTTCGCTGGACGAGGATTTTTCGTCCTTCTGGGACGACGAAGACTTAGCGTCGCCCTTTTCAGAAGATGAGGAACCATCGCTTTCTTCCACAGAAGAAGAGGATTCTTCAGAGGGATCCGCAGAAGCGGAAGAGGAATCGTCGCCGCATGCAGCGAACATGAACGCCGACGAAATCATAAGAGCCAAAAATTTATTTTTCATACCGTAAATATAATTTATTCAAAACCCACCTGTCTACAAAAAAAAGAACCCCGCCGATTGGCAGGGTCCCTTGAAAGATTTTAGAAAATCTTACTGAGCCAAATTACTTGGCGATCACGCGGGCCATTTCGCAAACCTTGTTGCTGTAGCCCCATTCGTTATCGTACCAGGACACAACCTTAACGAAGGTCGGGTCGAGCTGGATGCCAGCCTTGGCGTCGAAGATGGAGGTCTTCGGGCAGTTGCGGAAGTCGGTAGAAACAACGGCTTCGTCGGTGTAACCGAGAATGCCCTTGAGTTCGCCTTCAGAAGCTTCCTTCATGGCCTTGCAGATTTCTTCGTAGGTGGTCGGGTTCTTGAGTTCGACAGTCAGGTCAACAACGGACACGTCAGAAGTCGGCACGCGCATAGACATACCGGTGAGCTTGCCGTTGAGCTGCGGGAGAACCTTACCCACGGCCTTAGCAGCACCCGTAGAAGACGGGATGATGTTTTCGAGGATGCCACGGCCACCGCGCCAGTCCTTCTTGGACGGGCCGTCAACGGTCTTCTGAGTAGCAGTTGCAGCGTGAACGGTGGTCATGAGGCCACGGACGATGCCGAACTTTTCATCGAGAACCTTGGAGATCGGGGCAAGGCAGTTGGTGGTGCAGGAAGCGTTGGAGATGATCTTCTGGCCAGCGTAGGTCTTGTCGTTCACGCCGTACACGAACATCGGAGTAGCGTCCTTAGACGGAGCAGACATGATGACCTTCTTGGCACCAGCCTTGAGGTGAGCAGAAGCGAGTTCTTCGGTCAGGAAGAAGCCGGTGGATTCCACAACGACGTCAACATCGAGGGCACCCCAAGTAATAGCGGACGGATCCTTTTCGGCGAAGATCTGAATCTTGTTGCCGTCGACGATGAGGAAGTTGCCTTCCACCTTGATGTCGTGGTTGAAAGCGCCGTGGACGGAGTCATACTTCAGCATGTAAGCGAGGTAGTCAGCGTCGAGAAGGTCGTTGATACCGACAACAGTAATGTCCTTGGAGAAGTTTTCCACAGCAGCGCGGAAGACCATACGGCCGATACGACCGAAACCATTGATACCGAGTTTGAGAGCCATTATTGGATCCTTTTGTTTATTGTTGAAATTGCTACCCACCGGTAAGGGTGGTGCGAACTTGGGCTCAAAGATACAAAAAAACGGGGCCGTTGTGTAGTATAATCGTAAAAAAAGGGAGATTTTGCCGACGAAGGTACCCCAAACCGGCATCGGCGGTCGGTTACACCGGAGCGGCCTCCAACATCTGCTTCATGAGCGTCTGGTAGCCGATGCCTGCAGCGGCGGCACGCTTCTTGTAGCGTTCGATGACGCGAACCGGTACCCGGATGGTGATTGCCTTGGTGGCATTGGCGGCCATTTTCGCCTTTACCGCCTTGACCGTTTCGTCCCAGTTGCCTTCGGAGACAATTGCCGTACCGTCTTCTAAACCCTTGCGGATTTCCTCGCCAAAGTCATGATTTTCAAAATAGTCCAGTTCTTCTTTAGAGATATTAATATCGTCTACTATCTTAAAGTCCATAAAGTCTCCTCGTCTTTGTGAGCTCGTCTTACTGTTATTACGGTATAAAAATCCGAATCTAACACAACAGCCCAAATATTTCCATCTACTTGACCGATCACGATAAACCGTCCCTGCAAACTGCTTTTGATGACATATTTTCCATTCATCAAGGCAACAAGCATTTCCGGTGTAAAACCGCGCTCGGTCATTCGTTGTAAAGCATGCTTTGTTATGTTCATAATAAATATACATTATGTATGTACACTTTGTCAATATATGTTTATTTTACAGGGTGAAATAGGAGCACCCCTATTTATTAATACGCCACTTTCGGGAAAAGTGTCTTTTTCTATATTGGAAACAAATGAAAATTTCTGCTTTTAAATCGCGTTTTAGGCTTTTGAAGCCCGTATTCGGGCTGTTTTTCGTAGTTTCTTTGATTTCTTGCGCTGGTAACGGCCAGCCGCTGACAGAATCGGACCCAAAAACGTCCGAAGGGGCTGGGAACGGGGGTTCCGGGAGCTACACGGACGACTATTTTGATGATGGTTCGGCTGTAAATTCGGACGCGAGCACCAAATCGGCCCGCAGAAACACCGCCAACAGTTTCAGTTCCGACGGTTTCAGCTTCATTTTGCCTCAGGGTGGCTCCGGTGACTGGGCGCTCGTGGGCGATGACGACGGGAGCGCCCACGAGAGCGGCGTCCCCTACGAATTTTATAACGCCACGACAGGACGCCGCGCGGTCCTGGTCGAAATCGAACTCCCGAAGGGCGAACCCATGCGACTCATGGACCGCGCCCAGATGGAAATGCAGGCTTTTGAATCGAGCGGCAAGAAGGCTACTCTCGCCGAGACCTACCCCGAAGAAAATTTCGGCGGTACAGGCGTCTTCTTTGACGTTGCAGGCAAGCGCTACGACAGCCCCTACGAGGCCGTCGGCTTTGTAACAGGCGCAGGGAGCCGCGTGTACACGCTCACGCTTTCTGCCACCGACACGCCGCTCCAGCCAGGCGAACTCAAGAACGAATGGAAGGAATTCTTCGCCAACTTCAGCATGCGCGAAACCGCCGCCAGCGAAGGCCCGGAACTCTCGCCGAACAATGTGCAAAGCTTTAACTCCCCCGCCCTCGGCTACACTTGGGCTGTGAAGGATACTCTCTGGCATCACTGGACAGGTATTGCCCGCCAGAACGACGACCCCGACCTGGTGCTCAGCAACAAGGCCGAAGACGTTTCGCTGTTCGTTTACGGCGCGACTGTAGAAAGCGACGCCGTCAATTCGCAGGATTTGTTCAAGGTGCTGCTCGTGCGCCTGGGCGTAGACCCCAACAATCCGACGCTCGAAATGCACCGCCAAAAGGTCGGCGACCGCTACGCGCAGGACTTTACCCTGACTCACGTGGTCAACAAGTTCGACTTCTACTACACAGGCCGCTATTTCTATGATGACGGCCGCGGAATCTTGATCGTGAGCTGGACCCAGGGCGTGAACAAGAAGAAATACGCCAAGGTCATGCAGCACGGTATCGAAGGCCTGACCGTGGGCGAAAATCCGGCCGCCAAAAACGCAGCCGCCGACCCCGAATCCGCCAAAAAACAGGCAAAATTCAACGCCGCCATCATGAGCCAAGTGGGCATTCTGCGCCTACTCGAAAACCAGCCGCTCGTAGCCCTCAGCTACTTTGAACGCGCAAACCGCATGGACCCCGAAGAGCCTCTCTACCTGATCAACTGCGGATTCGTGTACCAGATGAAGGAACTTTACGGCCCAGGCATCAGCCACTTTGAAAGCCAGCGCGAATTGGTGCAAAAGAACGGCAAACTGCTCTCGATTTTGGGCGAAATGTACGAAGCCTTGTTCGACTACGGCCGAGCCCGCGAATGCGCCGAAGCAGCCCTCCGTTACACGCCGAACAATCCGGAATACGTAATCAACTTGAGCGACGCCCTCTGGGGACTCGGTCAGCGCAACCAGTCACTCGTGGTGGTGCAACGCCTTTACGACACGCAGCCGAGCAGCCGCCTGGGCGTCTACCTCGCAAAGACTTACATGGGCCTCGACCAGTACGCCGAAGCAGTTGATATTCTTTACCAGGTGCGCCGCCGCTTTGGCATGAGCGTGGAACTCGGCACCACCTTGATGGATGCCCTCATGTTCCTTGGCCGCTACGAAGAAGCCCGCGCCATCAGCGAAGAAACGCTGGCCAAGGACCGCAACGACTACAAGATTTGGACCACGCAGGGCAAGATTCTCTTCTACAGCCGCAACTACCGCGACGCAGAAAAGTCGCTCACCAAGGCACTCGCCCTCAAACCCGATAACGAAGATGCCAAGAGCTTCCTCAGCGCCACGAAAGCATTCCTCGGCAAGGCAGACAACCGCACGCTGCAAAAGCCGATTACGCCGGTAGAAGAACGCACCAAGAACCTGAAGGGACTCCTCAGCGAAAGCGCCAAAAAGCAAGGCACCGAAGGCGACTTCCCCGCCGTCGTGCATTACAACAAGCAGACTTTGAAAGCCGAAAAGGGCGCAAACTGGGTCCGCACCGACGAAATGCTCATGGAAATCCTCGACATTCGCGGCGCCGCCATCTATCGCGAATTCACCTTCGACTTTTTGCCGGGATTCGACCGCATTTACCTGAACGCGCTCGAAGTCTACGACAGCAACTGGAACCTGAAGCAGAAGGCGAACCTGAACGGCGCCTACATTACCTACGCCACCGAAATCGGTGGCCAGAACGAATCGCAGACAGCGCATTTCCCGCTGCAAGAGCTTGAACCGGGCGATTTCATTTACCTGCAGTTCAGCCGCACGAATATCGAAAACAAGGGCATGATCCCCTACACCGACTTCGTGAGCAGCAAGGACGTTCCTGTCGGACAGTCCAGCTTCCGCATTTACGCCGACACCGCCCGCTTTGTGACCGAAGAATACGGCCCGCTGGAAAAGAAAGCAATCAAGGGCGGTATCGAATGGAAGATCGAAAACCCGGTCATTATCCGCAAAGAACTCTACATGCCCGTGTACCGCGACTTTGGCGCAGGCCTGATGCTTACCGGCAAGCAGGAATGGAAAAACGTGGGCGAAGATTACCAGAACCTGATCAAGCACCAGTTCAAGCAGGCCGTAAGCGTACGTGAAAAGGCCCGCGAAGTCCGCGGCAGCAAGGCCAACGACAACGCTGTGAAGGCAATCGTGAACTTTGTGCGCCACGACATCCGCTACCGCGACGTGCGATTCGGCGGACACAGCCTGATTCCGCAAACCGCCGAAGTCACGCTGAAAAAGCACCAGGGCGACTGCAAGGATATGGCGCTCTTGCTCAAGGAAATGCTTGAATCGATTGGCATCAAGAGCTACCTCACGGCCATTCACCTGACCGAAGAAGGCTTCGCCGGCCTCCCGACGATTCAGCAGTTCAACCACATGATTCTCTACATTCCGGCACAGGGTCAAGTCACTGAACGCTGGGTTGACGCCACCGACAAAACCGGCAACGATCGCCCCGTGCCGCTCGATATGGAAGGCAAGGTCGCGCTCGTCATCAACGACGACAGCAGCCATGTGGTCACCACGCCGATTTTGGAAGACAATCAGGAACACCAGATTGGCATTGAACACCGCCTGTTTATCGGAAACGACGGCGCCTGCGAATTCCGCGACTCGATTTCGCTGCAGGGCAAGTTCGCCAGCGTGATGCGTAACCGTTTCTATGGCCGCGACGCCAAGGAACAGGAAAAGCTGATGGAAGACTTCCTCGCTTCGGGTATCCCCGACGTAAGCATCGGAAACATCCGCATCGAGAACCTCGCCGAATTCAACAAGCCGCTCGCCCTGATTGTGACTTACGCATCGAAGGGTTACTTTGGCCAGGGCGGTTCCGAACTTAAGGGCCGATTCCCGAACGTGTGGGAACGCAGCCTGTTCAAGCTCCCGAAGGTTTCCAAGCGTCACCACCCGATTCGCATGCCGCACGAAACGCAGTTTGCATACAAATTAAGCGTCACGGCAGCAAGCGGCAAGACGGTCAAGATTACCGGCCCAAAGCCGCTTAATCGCGACCCGGATTACGTGAGCTACGAGAAGAATTTCGACGGCAAGAACAGCATCAAGTGGACCACCTTCGCACTCTACGCCGACCCGGCCGAATACAACAAGATTCGCGAAGAATGGACCTACTTGCTCAGCGAAACCAGCCCGATGATTGAGGTGAAATAACTATATTTGTGCTCACTATGAGCATTTCTATCCCCCAGTTGCCTAAGGGCACACGCGATTTTTACCCGGAAGCCGAGCGCATCCAGAATTACATTTTTGACACCTGGCGTAGCGTCGCCGAATCTTTTGCCTACGAAGAATACGAAGGCCCGATGTTTGAACATCTGGAGCTGTATACGGGCAAGTCCGGCGAAGAAATCGTAAGCCAGCTTTACAACTTTAAAGACAAGGGCGACCGCGAAATTGCACTTCGCCCCGAAATGACTCCGACGCTCGCCCGCCTCGTGATCCAGAAGGCCCGCGAACTCAAGAAGCCTTTCAAATGGTTCAGCATGCCGCGCCTGTTCCGTTACGAAAAGGCGCAGAAGGGTCGCCTGCGCGAATTCTTCCAGCTGAACATGGACATCATTGGTACCGAAAGCATTTACGCCGAAGCCGACCTGATGGCAGCCATCGCTACAATGCTCCGCAAGTTCGGCCTCAAGGACGGCGAATTTGCGATTGGCGTTTCTAGCCGCAAGCTTTTGGCCACTTACCTCGAAGAAATCGGCGCACCGAATCCGGCGCTGGTGTACCCGGTGCTTGACCGCCGCTTAAAAATCGGCCCCGAAGCATTCGCCAAGGCACTCGCCGACGCAGGTCTCAGTGAAGACCAAGTGAAAAAACTCGACGACTTCATGAGCTGCAAGAGCCTCGAAGAAGTTCGCGCCGCAGTCAAGAGCGAAAACGCAACTGCAGCCCTCGCCGAAATCGAAGACCTGTTCGCAACGCTTACCGCCGCAGGTTACGGCGAATGCGTGAATCTGGACCTCTCCATTGTTCGCGGCCTCGCCTACTACACAGGCATCGTGTTCGAAGTCTTTGACAAGGGTAAATCCATGCGCGCCATCGCAGGCGGTGGCCGTTACGACAGCCTCACCGAAAAGCTCGGTGGCGAACGCATCCCGGGCGTGGGCTTTGGCATGGGCGACGTGGTACTCGCTGACTTGCTCGCCGAACACAACTTGCTCCCGAGCCCGAAGCAGAGCGTGGACTTCTACATCGCAAGCTTTACCAACGACATGAAGAAGGTGTTCGAAACCGCCCAGGTATTCCGCGCAGACGGAAGCAAGGTTTCCCACCCGCTCGCCCCCATGAAGATGGGCAAGCAGCTCGACCAGGCCAACTATCAAGGCGCGAAAATCGTCGTGTACGTCGACGGTTCCAAGGCTGCCGCAGGTGAATTCGAATACAAGGACATGCGCACCGGCGAAATGTTCGTAGGCAACACCCAGGCGATTGTTGAACGGCTATGATGTCCCCCCTAAAAGTCCTCCTTTCTATCATCAGCCTGTTCGCGGTGCTGGGCATTATAGCCCTCATCTACCCGAATGACGGCATTCACATTGGCGACTCCACGCTCCGCTACCCGAAGCTCACCGAAATCTTCGTAAAGCAGTCCGCAAGCGATTCGCTCGGCGATTCCGCGGCAGTCGACCCCGAAGAAGCAATCCGTGAGATGATGGAAGCGACCAAGCGGCAGCAATTCGCCGCCTTCAGCGATTCCCTCAAGTTCTACGAGGACTTTTTCGAAAAGGGCAGGACCCGATTCGATTTACCCAACAACGACCCTACGTGGTTCGACCGATTCTTCTTGCACATGGAACTCGCCTCGCTTGATTCGAACGTGGTACACATTCTGCATTACGGCGACTCGCAGCTCGAAGAAGACCGAATCTCCGCCACCATCCGCGAAGACTTGCAAGACGAATTCGGCGGTGCAGGCCCCGGCATGATGCCTATCATTATGACGGTTCCCTCGCAAACCACCAGCCACGCCAGCACCGGCGCCCTTTCGCGCTACATTCTGTTTGGACCCAAGGACGAAGAAGCCGACCACAGCCGCTACGGACCGCTCGCACAGCTGGCAAAGCTCCAGGGCGATGCCGCCATTACCATCCAGCGCCGCAAAGAACGCAAGGGTCAGTTCCCGCACGTGGGTGGCTACAAGACCATCAAGCTCCTGACCAACAAGTCGGCACACATCAAGGCTAAGCTCAACGTCAACCTGACCGTAGTCGACACAGTAGGTCAAAACGACGACGGCACCGTCAAAGAAAAGCGTAGCACCAAGGTGGTCGACGCCGGCGAACCGACTATTGACACTTACAACAAGTTAAAAGTGTTCACCTGGAAGCTGAAGGACACCACCTCGATCGCCAAGATGTACCTCTCGGGCAACGGAGAAATCTACGCCATCGCAGCAGACGGCGCTTACGGTGTGGCTGTCGACAACGTGGCAATGCGCGGCTCTTCGGGCACCATCTTCCACCGCATCGATTCCGAACTCTTGGCTGAATCTTACAAGGCAATGAACGTCCGCCTGATTATTATGGAATATGGCGGCAACATGGTCCCGAGCGTTACCTCGAGCAACATCGACTGGACCAAGAAAATCATTACGCGCCAAATTCAGGCGGTACAAAAGGCGAACCCCGATGCCGACATTTTATTCATCGGCCCCGCCGACATGGCACGCCAAAAAGACGGCCAGTGGCAAACGTATTCGGGCCTGAACATGACCATCAAGGCGCTGCGCGAAGTGGCGCTTGAAAACGGTGTGGCATACTGGGACATGCACCGCGTGATGGGTGGTAACGGCGCCATGATCAAGTGGGTCAACAAGGAACCGGCCCTCGGCTTTACCGACCACATCCACTTTACCCGCCGCGGTGCCGCCTACATGGGCGACCTGTTCTGCTCGGCACTGCGCATGCATTACGACTACTTCAAGTTCCGCGACCGTCACCACATTACCGACGAAAAGCTCAAGGAACTGCACAAGTGGAGCGTCGAAGAACAAGCCGAAAAAGAAAAGAACGTTCTTCCGGAACGCACTTTCTTGAACGTCAAGAGAAGAACTAAGAAGGCAAAAGGAGGAGCTAAGAAGTGAGATTTCTGACCGTTGCCTTGATTGCAGCCCTCACCACAAGCGTATTCGCCGCCGATAAGGGTAAGACTGCCCCCGGCGCCTATAACCTGGACTTGTCCCGTTACGACTTTATCGATACCACGCAGAACCGCATCCAGTTCCCCAAGGGCAACGCCTCGTTTGCGCCGTTCTTCAACAAGATGGATACCCTGGTGTTCGAAAACCGCGGTCAAGTGCGCATTCTGCACATCGGTGGTTCGCACCTGCAGGCCGACGTGATCTCTGGTCGTATCCGTGAACACTTTATCAAGGAATACCCGGGTGCCTCTGCCGGCCGCGGCTTCGTGTTCCCCTACTCAGCCGCCCGCACCAACACGCCGGCGAGCTACGCCAGCGCCTACAAGGGCATCTGGGACATGAACAAGAACGTGCAGAGCGAAATCAAGAAGCCGCTTGGCTTGCTCGGCATTGCCGTGAGCACCAGCGACCCCCGTGCCGAAATCACTCTGCTCCTGGATAGGTACAATTCCGAACCGCTGTGGGGCGAAACCAAGCTCCGCCTGTTCGGCTACAGCGACAACAACGACGTGGTGCCCGTGCTCCGCGTAGACACCATGGACATTTACGGCAAGCTGGACACCGCAAGCCAAAGCTACGTGTTCACCAGCCCGCGCCCCATCGACACCATTCAAATTGTTTTCCGCTGGATGGATTCCCTGCAGCAGGCAACCATCGCGCAGTTCATTACCGATTCGCTGATTCAGGATTCCATTGCCCGCGCCAAGGAAGATTCGCTCAAGAAGGCAAACGGCGACACCGCCCAGAACAAGAAGGAACCTGAAGCGCCGCCCGCCCGCATTCCGAACAACGTAGCGCTCCCCGAAGTGGCACGCGACTCCATGTTCCAGGGTGAATGCGACGTGCTCGACACCGCCTGCCTCGCCAAGCTCGATTCTACGAACAACGCCGTCGTGGCAGCCCCCGAAGCAGTCGCCACGCCCGATTCGTCCAAGAAGAACGCCCGCCCGCGCTTTACGCTCACCGGCATTCTCACTGAAACCAGCAACCCCGGCATCACCTACACGGGTGTCGGCATCAACGGCGCCAAAGTCCACGACTACTTCGAAGAAATCTGCCCGCTGTTCGAAAAGCAGCTCGCCTACTACAAGCCCGACCTGGTGATTTTCGCCATCGGCATCAACGACGCGAACGTCGAAAAGTTCAACGACAAGCAGTTCCGCGACGATTACGACAGGCTAATTGCCCGCATCAAGAAGGTAAACCCGAACGTCGCGATTATCTTCGAGACGAACAACGACATGTACCGCAAGGTCAAGAAGAAACGCTTTGTGCAGCACCCGAACGGCGACGTGGCCCGCAAGGCATTCTTCGCCCTCGCCGACAAGCACAAGGCCGGCGTATGGGACAAATTCGGAATTATGGGGGGCCTGGGTTCCATGGCCAAGTGGGAAAAGGCGGATCTCGCCAAGGCGGACAAAGTCCACTTCAAGCTGGCTGGCTACAACCTGCTCGGCGACCTGTTCTACAAAGCGATTATCCAATCATATCAAGAACATATAGCCAATCTGCCAGCAGAAAAGAGAAAGGACTAACCTAACCACTGTCTACTTCCTACTGCCTACTCCTATGCTAGACTACTTAATACCTTTCCTCACGCGCACTTTCGCATTTGACGCTAACAGCCCGCTGCTGTTTACGCAGTTCTACTTTTGGGGATTCTTCGCCGTTGTCTTCGCGTTCCTCACCTTAATCAAGAACCGCATTGCGCTGCGTAACGCCTTCTTGTTTGCCACGAGCCTGTTTTTCTACTACAAAACGAGCGGCAGCTACGTTTGCATTCTCATTTTCTGCGTCATCGCGAACTTCTTTATTGGCAAGTGGATCGAACGCGCCGAAGCCCAGTGGAAAAAGAAATTCCTGATGATCATCGTGGTCATCATCGACCTGCTGGTACTTTGCTACTATAAGTATTCCTACTTCTTCCTGGACGCCCTCTACGACTTTACCGGCATCGAGCTGCACGTGTACAACTTCTTCGCGGCGGCAAGCAACAAGATGTTCGGCACCCATTCGCTGGTCGACACCATTATTCTGCCGGTGGGTATCTCGTTCTTCACCTTCCAGGCCATGAGCTACTGCATCGACATTTACCGCGGCAAAATATCGGCGGTCAAGAACATCCTCGATTTCGGCTTTTACCTTTCGTTCTTCCCGCAGCTGGTGGCGGGCCCCATCGTTCGCGCCGATAAATTCGTGCCGCAGCTGTACAAGAACTTTTTCTTGCCGCGCCGCACCTTCGGCATCGCCGTATTCTGGATTTTGAACGGCCTAGCCAAAAAAATCATCTTGAGCGACTACCTGGCCACCAACTTCGTGGACCGAGTCTTTGACACTCCCCTGCTGTTTACCGGCCTCGAAAACCTGATTGCACTCTTTGCCTACTCGCTGCAGGTGTACGCCGACTTCTCGGGCTACACCGACATCGCCATTGGCGTGGCGCTACTCATGGGTTTCCGCCTGCCGCAAAACTTCAACAGCCCCTACAAGGCGCTCAGCCCCACCGAATTCTGGCGTCGTTGGCACATATCGCTTTCGAGCTGGTGGCGCGACTACCTGTACATTCCGCTGGGCGGTAACCGCGGCGCCTCTGTCGGCACCTTCTTCTGGATGGGATTCCTCAGCCTCGTGGCCATTATGCTTTCGGGCAGCGTCTGGGTGGGTATCGCCCTCGGCCTGTTCTTCCTTTACATTGCCATTTACGCCTACCTCAAGCCCGATTCCCGCAAGTTCATTACCACCAACATGAACGCCATGTCTACGCAGATTGTGGGCGGTTGGTGGCACGGTGCCAGCTGGAACTTTATCATTTGGGGCGGCCTAAACGGCTTTGGCCAAGTGTTCAACAAAATCTGGGTCAAGCGTAGCCGCAACTTCCGCGCCGCAGCCTCATTCATTTTGTTCGCCTCGAGCGCCATCATATTCAAGCAGACCCACATCGCCATTTTCGCGATTACCGCGGCCTATTTTGGCATCTTGTTTACCGGCATTTACTCGGTGCTGATTTTCCGCCTGTTCAGCGACAAATACATCCACGGCATTTACGTGGCCTGGAACGTGTCGCTCACGTTCATCTTCATCACGTTCACACGCTTGTTCTTCCGTGCGGGTTCGAACCTCGACCCCGCCGAAGCCAACGAAGTCGCCTGGAACACCGCCAAGAACATGGTGCAGCAAATGGGCACCGCCTGGAAATGGGGTACCCTTGGCACAATCGCCTGGGAACACATCAACATTATTCTGGTGTTCGTCGCAGGCATGCTCATCCACTGGATTCCCAAGAAGGTCAAGAGCCGCTACCGCATCGCGTTTGCCTCGCAGCCCATTCCGCTCATGGTGGCAAGCTCCGCGTTCATCATCTTCGTGATCTACCAGTTCATGAGCGCCGACTCCTGCCCCTTCATCTACTTCCAGTTCTAGCCGCGTCACCCTGAACTTGTTTCAGGGTCTGCATTTTTTTACAAACCTTGCAACCAACTGATTGCACGATTTTCATTTTTAATGTCTAGATTTGGTGTGTTCTATTACGTGTATTGTTGCATTTTGGTTGAGTTAATTCTATATTTAAACTATGGCACTTGAGATCAGACCTATACCGACCTTGAAAGGGCGAGAAGCCTTGGCGTTCGCCCTCGCGGCCGAACGCACTACAAAGGTGCGCAAAAAGCAGGATTTTTCCGAGCAGATTCGTAAGGCTGATTTGATTTTGAAAGAGGCCGGATTTATTTGATTCTAGAAAAAGATTTTCTTTTTCGCCGCTATAACAAGGAACTCGCCGGAAAACTCCCAGCCTTTGATTGTGGCGACGAAGATCTTAACGCATTTTTTCAGGAAGACGCTTTTAACTACGACGCACAATTGCTTGGTCGTTCGTATTGTTTCCTGTCTGCTTTGGAAGGTGATATTGCAGCGGTCTTTACGCTGTCTAATTCTGCGATTCGAGTTGCGGAGTTGCCGAATAATGCCAAACGGAAGCTTGTCAAGCTTATTCCATGGGTCAAACAGGGGCGTAATTATCCAGCCGTGTTGATTGGGCGATTGGGCGTTAGCCAAAAATATTGCAACAAGAAAATAGGCTCGCAAATAATTGATTTTATAAAGGCTTGGTTCTTAAGCGACCACAACAAGACGGGGTGTCGTTTTATCGTCGTTGATGCCTACAATAAAAAAGACGTTTTGCATTTTTATTCTAATGACAACAACAATTTTTCCTTTCTTTTTAAGGAAGAATGTCAAGAAAAAATGTATAATAGCATTCCTGCGGACGAAGCTCTCAAAACGAGGCAGATGTATTTTGATTTGGCCGCGCTCCTGTAATGTGTTGGGTGTAGACTAGAGTCTCGTGGTTGTCGAATTAAGTTTTTTACCTGGCATCAGCATCCCCCGCTGCTTGTCATGCTGAACTCGGTTCAGCATCAGCATTCCTAGCCGACAAACAAGTGACTAGGGTCGGGTTGGTGGGGGTCGAAGGCCGGGCACTTAAGGATGCCACTTAAGGCTACACCGCGGGCATTTTGACGGTGCGGTTGAATTCTTCAGGCGTGGTGAAGGTGGGCACAATCTCATGGAGCGCCTTGATGGCCTTCTGGTCATCGTTGGCGCTGGCGGCGTTCTTCAAGTTCCACAGCTGGTTAATGAACTTGTCCATGTCGATTTCGATCTGCTTACCGATGTAAATCAACTTATTCTTGGTCTTCTGCAGGCCTTCTTCGCTCATGAGCAGCTCTTCAAGCAGCTTTTCGCCCGGGCGCAGCCCCGTAAACTTGATCGGGACATCCTTGTAAGGCACTTTGCCGTACATGCGGATCAAGTTTTCGGCCAAAGTCACGATCTTTAGCGGGTGGCCCATATCGAGCACAAAGATTTCGCCACCGTGAGCAATCGAGGCAGCCTCCAGCACCAGGCTCACCGCCTCCGGAATCGTCATAAAGTAGCGGATAATGTCGGGGTGAGTCACCGTCACAGGCTTGCCCTGTTCAATCTGACGCTTGAACAGCGGAATCACGGAACCGTTCGAGCCCAGCACATTGCCAAAGCGAGTCGTCACGAATTCCGTCTCGCCGCTCTTTTGCTGGGCAAGGAACTGCACAATCATCTCGCAGCAGCGCTTAGAGGCACCCATCACGTTCGTCGGGTTCACCGCCTTGTCGGTACTGATCATCACGAACTTTTTGACGCCGTTCAGCACCGCGAGCGTACCCATGTTAAACGTACCGATCACATTGTTCTTGATCGCTTCCATGGGGTTGTTTTCCATGAGCGGCACATGCTTATGGGCCGCCGCGTGGAACACCACCTGGGGCTTATACTTCTTGAAAATCTGGTTCATGCGGAAGTAGTCGCGCACCGAGGCAATCAGCGTCACCAGGTTCAGCTTGTCGCCATATTCCATGCGCAGTTCTTGCTGAATATCGTAGGCATTGTTTTCGTAAATGTCCACGATAATCACCTGCTTCGGATTGTACTTCGCAATCTGGCGCACCAGTTCGCTACCGATACTGCCGCCACCGCCCGACACCATGCAAACCTTGCCCTCGATAAAGTCGCGAATATCCTTGTTGTCAAAGCGAATAGGGTCGCGGCCCAGCAAGTCTTCTACGTTAATATCGCGAATCTGGTTCACGTAGCTCGTGGTGCCATCGCCCACGTTCGAGGTATCAAGCAAGCTACCGATAAACGGCAACACCTTTACGGGCACGCCCGTTTTACCGCAAATATCCAAAATCGTCTGGCGATCTTTAGGCGGGCAACTCGGAATAGCAAGAATAATCTGCTCAATGCGTTCTTCCCTCACGATTTTAGGAATGTCGGTCGTGGAACCAGCCACCAGCACGCCTTCGAACATCTTGCCAATCTTGTAGCGGTCATCGTCAACCAGGCAAACCGGATTCAAGTGGGTCGCCACGCTAGACTTAAGGCCTTCTTCTTCGTCGGCCTGGTTGTTGCGGATTTCCCTGATCAACATCTGGGCGGCAGAACCAGCCCCCACAATCATGGTGCGGGTCTTGTTGGCCAGGCTCGCCTCTTTGTAACCCGTATGCACCAGCGACACAAACGTACCGCGGAATATGTAACGGAAGGCGCAAATGCCAAAAAGGGCCACCAGGGTATGGAGTATCGCGAATTCCACAAAGACCTGGCGCTGGAACAGAAACACAAAGCCGTACGCCACCACCATACCGCACACCACGCCCTTGACGCAGCTCAGATAGTCGCGCTTGCTAAAGTAGCGCCACAGCTTGTTGTACGCACCAAAAAAGAGCAAGCTCGCAAAGCAACCGAAAACGCACGTGACAGAAATAATCAAAAGTTCAGGGCGGTTGATTCGTTCAGCAACCGCGGGCAAAGGCCAGTTGGCAAAAAGCGCCGCCGCCACCACGATAAATGCATCGGTCGCCGCCAGAATGCGCTTGCGCAGTCTAAAGCTGTTGAACAAATTCTTGACTTTCTCGTTTAACATCTAATGCCCCTTTTGATACGCCAAATATAAAATATTCTTACCTTACAACATAAACGTTAAACGCAGGTTTACGAATTTATCATCAAAAAATCCGTATTCCCCCATAAAGGCCACATGCGCCCCTCGGTAGCTCACAGCGGGAGCGAGCGAATAATGCAAGGGGGCGCTATGAATAAAGCGCTTACGAACGGTTTTGTAGGGGTCTTCGATATCGCTACCGGCGTCTGTACCCTTCCACAACCACTTGTGGTGGATGCCTACGAACAAGTTAGAAAATCCGCCCAAGCCCAAATCGCCATACAAAGTCCAGTCAATAGCGAGGCTGTTCGGGCCATTGGGGTTGCCGAGCGGTTTACCCAGGTGAGCCATCTGTGCCATAGCGGTATCGTAATGACAGTAGGTGTAAGGTTCTACACGAGCGATTTCGGCAATGGTTCCCAAATGCAGAGGTTTACCCTTCACATTCAAATCGTAACCCGCTTGCATGCCAAGCATTCCCGCCCAACGGTTATTGCTGTACTTGTTCTCGTACAAAGATGTTGGAGACGACATATCGTCCAAGAAGAATTCTCCATACAAACGAACCAGACTAAACAAACGATAGTTCACATCAAAAGCCAAGGCACCATTGTTCACGCGTTCGGTGTAATTCCCTTTCTCCATGAACAACGGGATAACCGGTACAAAAAGCCAGGGTTTATTTTCGTTGTACAACACCTGGATTTCACTCATGCCCAAGGTCAAGTTCCCTAAGGCCAGTTCGTAGCGGTGGGCATACAGGTTACGATCATTCAGATTTTCTTTGCTGTAACTCCAACTGTTCACCCGCAAGTCTGCATAGGCGCTGAACACGCGCAACGGACCAAACTGCATCTCCAGGTTTAACATGTTGTATGGAAGCGCAAACTGGTTCAAGGTCAAATTGTTATAATAACCCGGGCCCCAGTGCAAAACATCGCGTGCCAAAGAGGCGCGCACCCAGGCATAATTCAAATTCAAATGGGCGCGGTAGCGAGCATAGCTCACGTAATCGTTACCGGCATCGGTATCAAGCCCCTGCTCATCAAAAACTTCGCCATCAAAACTCTTGGCCTTTTTAGCGGAATGACCTTCGGAATAAATACGGGCATCCAAATCAAAGTCCAGCGAATCGGCGTAGCCTCGCAAGTAAAGACCGCCATCAATGCCCGGCCAAATGGTATCGCCTAGCGATTCTCCCCCGCGGTAGTCCACCCCAATCACTGGGGAAACTGCAAGGGCAAAATGGTGGGGCGTACCGGTAGCCGCCGGGATGGAGTCGGCGTAATAGATCAGGGCGTTGCGCTCGGTCTTCGCGAAATTACGTACAAAGTCTGCATTGCGGCGCGGGTACGTGAAGAACTGACGTGACTCGCCCACCGTCTGGCGGTGGTAGTCCATAAGCATCGGGAGGTAGTCGAGCGTGCGCAGGTTGCGGTTATGCTCGGTGCCCACAACCGATTGTGCTGATGCTACTGATATAAGGAGAAGGAATGCTGCAATAAACTTTTTCATTATTCAGATTCAAGATGCTGATTCCGAAACGAGTTCGGAATGACTTGAGTGGGAAGCTGACCCTGACCTACGTCAGGGTGACGTTAGTGGGATGCTGATTCCGAAACGAGTTCGGAATGACATTAGTAGTAAAAAAAAGGGGTCGGCGGAGCCGACCCCTGTATAATTCAACGAATTACTTTTCGAACGGAACGAGTTCCACGCGGCGGTTCTGTTCGCGGCCTTCCTTCGTTTCGTTGTCGGCAATCGGCATTTCAGAGCCGTAACCGATAGCACGCAGGCGGTCACCTTCGATACCCTTCTTCTTCAGGTGGTCCACCACAGCCTTGGCACGCTTTTCAGAGAGCTTCTGGTTGGTGGCTTCAGAACCGGTATTGTCGGTGTGGCCCTGCACTTCCAGGTTGGCAGACTTTACCTTTCTCATCAACATGGCGATGTCGTTCAAGGTGGTGTAGCTCTTCTTGGTGAGCTTGGCAGAACCGGTCTGGAACTGGATCCCCTTCTTGAGTTCATCAAGGTTTTCCTTCTTGTTCACCGGGCAGCCAGCTTCGTCAACAACGATGCCTTCCAAGGTGTTCGGGCACTTGTCCTTGGGATCAGGTACGCCGTCCTTGTCGCCATCGAGCACGCAGCCAACGCTGTCCACCGGCATGCCGGCAACGGTACCCGGACACTTGTCCTGACCATCGGCAACGCCATCCTGGTCGCTATCGGCAGCGCAACCGGTAGAATCAACCGTCACACCCATGGCAGTATTCGGGCACTTGTCCTTGTTGTCAGGTACGCCGTCGTGGTCGAAGTCCATCGGGCAACCGGTGCTATCGACACTGACGCCTTCCGGAGTATTCGGGCACTTGTCCTTGTTGTCGGGCACGCCGTCCACATCGAAGTCGAGCATACAACCCACAGAGTCCACCACAATGCCTTCCGGAGTGTTCGGGCACTTGTCGTTAATATCGGCAATGCCGTCCTTGTCGGTATCGACACGGTTCAAGGAATCAAGACGAGCGCGTTCAGCAGCGTTCAATGCAGCGGAATCCACCTGGTCGTTGTCACCGTTCATAATCACGGAATCCTTGTCGGCGCAGCCGTCAGTATTCACAGACACGCCTTCCGGAGTATTCGGGCACTTGTCGTAAGAATCAACCACGCCGTCCTTGTCGCTATCCATCGGGCAGCCTTCGGCATCGACCTTAATACCCTTCTTGGTGTGCGGGCACTTGTCGGCATTATTCTTCACGCCATCGCCATCGGTATCACGCCACATGTCGGCACCGAAGTACCAAGTGAGGAGTGCGGCACCGGCAACGAGCGGGGTCGGAGCATAGCAGTATTCGTAGCTCTTGCCATCTTCACCCTGGAAGTTGACCATGCGGTCGTTGCAGCCTTCCATTTCTTCCGAGCCATGGTAGAACGGGTTCTTGAAGGCACGCACGGCTACTTCGAGGCCCATCGCAAAGTCGATGTTGTACGGCAGGTGGAAGCGGAGACCCGGAGTAATAATCATAGGATCTTCGCTGGGTTCAAACTTGTACATACCCTTGGTCTGCAAGCGGGCTTCGCCAGAGTATTCCAAGAACACATCCATCCAGCTCTTGGGGAGCCAGTTCACGCCAGCGCTGTAAACGAGCACCTGGGTTTCGTCCAGGTCGAGCGGGTAAACGTACTGGGCAAACAAGTTAAAGCGCCAGGGCTTGGGGTTGCTGAGCTTGGTGAGGTCAGCGGTACCCACGAGGCCGAGACCGAAGGCCCAATCGTCGGCGGTGTAAGGCTGGGTGTAGCCGTTACTGTTCAGGTACCAGGCGTGGCGGGGGCGCACACCAGCGTTAGTTTCACCCGTCGGAATGTACATATTGAGCATGGCAGCAAAGCCGTACCACTTGTTGGTGTCGAGCGGGAGGCGGATCTTGGACCACACGTTCAAGTCGCCGCGGCTGGTGCCCCACATGTTGTTGGAGCCAGAAGGGCCATTGGAGTTAGCGTGTTCGTAGTAAACCGGGAGGCTCACGCCCACGTCCATCCAGTTGGTCAAACCGGCATTCACGAAGAAGTTACCGGCCTGGGTGTAGTCCCACCAGTTGAAGCTGTAGTCATTGCCACCCTGGCTGTACTTACCACCACGGGCAAGGGCCCAGCCGTCAATGGCAATGTTACCACCCGTACCAACGGCAAAGTTCCATTGGCCAAGGGTCTTGGCGTTAGTCTGATGGAGACCGTCAGTGCCGCCCTCCATGCCTATCTGGGCAAAGCTGATTCCAGCCGCCAGAAGTGCAGTCCCAAGTATTTTTTTCATGTTTTTGTTTCCTTCTTCGGTAACTGTGATTATAAACACAAATATAGTATAAATTATTTAAATGTTAAGATTTACTGAAATAACCCTTGCCGTAATACCCCTTGCCATAGTAACCATAGCCATAATAGTGGCCCGGTTCGTATTCGCAATGGTTCAACACAAAGGCGCAAGGTTTATCGGCATAACGGCGCAAATTGGCCAAATTTTCCTTGATTTGCTCCAAAGAATCGGCCCCGTAATGCACCACCATCAAGGTAAAGTCTACCAGCGGGTAAATCAGTTCGGCATCAGTCACCATGCTGACCGGCGGGGTATCTACGATAATCATATCGTATTCCTGCTTCAAATCTTCGAGCAAGGTCTTGAACTTGTCGTGGCGCAACAGCTCACTGGGCGACATCAAACGTTTGCCACAACCCATCACGAACAAGTTTTCGCAACGGGCATCGGCAACGGCCTCGTGCCATTCCACCTTGCCCGAAAGCACTTCGGTGAGTCCTATGTACTTGGAACTGCGAATCACGCCCTTGCGCATGTCAGCATCAATCAGCAACACACGCTTGCCGTTCATGGCATACACAGCCGCCAGGTTCTTTGCCACAAAAGACTTACCCACCCCCGGCATCAAGCCGCAAGTCATCACCACCTTCTGCCCCGCTTCAAGCGAAAAATCGAGAGCCGTCTGCAAAGTGCGGAACGCTTCGCTCGCCTGGTCGTTAGGGGAAGATTCCACTAGCGTCAGTTTACGGCGTTTGTCTTTGACCAAACGGTTCTTGGATTCTGGAATCTTCGCAAACACGCTCACGTTGGTCGCGTGTTCCAATTCCTGAGAACTGCGGATTCCGTTACGCATCATGCGCAACAGAAACACCAAAAGCACTCCCACCATAAAGCTCGCAGCCATAGAGCAAACGAGGATGTTGAATTTTTTCGGTTTACTCTGGATCGGTTCAATCTGGGCAAAATCCACAACGCGCACGTTACCCACCTCGCCCGCGCGCACCACGCGCAGCTGCTGGATATTGTTGAGCATAGCGGTGTACTGGGCGTTGTTCAGCGATACATCTTCTTGCAAGCGAATCATTTCTTGCTGCGTAACCGGCATGGATTCTGCACTCTTCTTGAGGCGGGCCAGTTCCCCGCGCAACTTATCTTGCTGCTTCACGATGGTCTGCACCGAGGGGTGTTCTTCTTTAAACAAGCGCGTAGCCTCTTGACGTTGCTGTTCCAACTGGAGCAACTGGCGCTGCAAGTCTACCTCTTTATCCAAGTGGGCGCGAGTTTCACCCGTCATGTCGACCGAGCCAACACTGTGACGGTAGTCCGACAGAACCTTCTCGGAACTGTCGAGTGTTGCCTTAATACCCGGCAACCGGGTTTCCAAGAATTCCAAAGTCTTTTCGGCCTCGGCGCTACGCATCTCTACATTCTGGCGCACGTAAGTGTTCGCAATGGTATTGAGGATCGAGGCAGCACGGTCTGCATAACGGTGCGAGTAAGAGATACCGATTACGCCGGTCTGCTTGCCCTTCTCGGCAACCTTCAACGACCCCGCAAGACCCCGGACCGCCAGTAGAGGATTCCCCTGCTTTATCACAAATTTTTCGCCCAAAGTAGCACGCATCAACTTCACGCGCATGCGCAAGGTATCACCCGCATAAGGGGCCGAGAGCAAATCGCCTACTTTGCCTTCTACCAGCTTCGTTTCTTCGGGAGTGTAAATGGCATAAGTGTTCTCCCCTGTGACCACCGCTTCCCAGCGGTCGGCACGGGCCAGTTCAGGGATATCCAAGAAGTCGATATCCATACGGCCTTCGCGGTGGAGCAAACGGTTCAGCGCCCCCTGGGGGGTCGCCGAATACATCAGGTGTTCTTGATCCACCACATAGTTCAAGACCAGGCGGCTCTTGATGAGTTCAATTTCGGCATCGGCCGGGCTCGCCACCTCTAGCAAAGAGCCCATCTCGCCCAAGGCGCGGGCCGACTTGTTACCCTTAATGTCTATCTGGAACAGGGCATCGCTGGTGTACTGCGGGCGAATCCACTGGCCCACCACCACACCAATAGCGGCCCCCACCAAAAGGAACAGGCACAAAAGGTAACGCCTTTTCCAAAGGATAAACAAAGCCTCGAGCAAGGTAATGGTGTTGTTTGGCGTTTGGGCCTGTGCACCAACCACAATCGTCTGCTGTTCGCTATCGGCCATGTAAGTCTCCAAAATTTTAGCAAAATCGAAATTTGGGACAAAATATAGTAAAATTATTTAAAACTTACGGAATGTAGGCAAAAAAGCGTGCAAAGAGTGTATTACTTATTGTCATCCCCGGCTCCACTCATTGTCATCCCCGGCTTGACCGGGGATCTCCTGTTTCACTCATTGTCTTCCCCGCGAAAGCGGGGATCTCCCGTTTTAGAGGAAAATGGAGGTGCCCGATCAAGTCGGGCAAGACAGGATAGAAGATGTCTTCCCCGCGAAAGCGGGGATCTCCTTTTATGAATGAAAAATCCCGGGCAGAGCCCGGGAAAAGTCATTTAGGTGAGCTAATCGCTTTCCGCGCATTCTCAACCATCTCTGGCGTTACGCCTATTGATTCAGCAAGGTCTTTCCAATCGGCATTCATCTTTTCAATCAACTCAATTTTCCACAGACGTTTCCAGCGCTTGAGTCGCTTTTCCCTGGCGATGGCATCGCCAACATTAAAGAAATGTTCGTAATAGACCAGCCGGTTTACGTTATAATCATTCGTAAAACCTTCGTTAATCTTTATCTTATGTTCTATAATCCGGCGGCACAAATCGTTCGTGACGCCCGTATAGAACGTCGTGCGATATTGATTCGTCAAGATATACACGTAAAAGTTGTAGTTTGCAATATGGGGAGTAGACATGTTAACACCTCGTAATCTATGTTCAGATAAAACATAGATTATCATTTTGACAAAAAATGACAAAATGGATTTTGGTGGGAAGGAGGAGAAAACTGTTGATAATTTGACAAACGTATGAAAAAAAAATATATTGTTATTAACAATTCCCACCACGCCTCTTTGCAATGCGTACCACGGTGGGACTTCGCATTTATGGGGCTTAGATCCATCCCAAAGTTACCGTCTTTAGTTGCCGTCACCCAGAACTTCCCAGTAGCCGCCGTTATCAGGGCCGACTCTTTTTAAGAGTTCAGCTTCAACGAGATATTTAAGGTATGTGGCCACTGTTCGACGACTAAGATTTAGCGATTCAGCCAATTCCCCCGATGAAACATTCGGATTTTGGTTTACAAATTCCATCAAGCGGAAGCAACCGTCACAAGCCTTTTTGAAGGACGATTCCTGTTTGAATCTGGAACGGATTTTTTTAAAATTTTTTCCGTTCCATTTTTACCATCGGCAAGAGTTGTTGCAAAAAATGCAACAACTCATCCTAGCCTTGATAAAGAGAAACAACATCTCTGAGGAGTTTCCCGCCTACATCAAACCATCAAACAAAGCGTCAATATTCTTTTCTTCTTTTTCTTTATTATGCCTAGGACCACTATTCATTGCAGCATGAAAAAATTTCAGGTTTCCCTCAATAACACCCTTAAAATCAACATTTTTTCGAAGATTATCAATTTCTTTCTTTTTCAAAAAAGGATAATCATCCTGTATTTCCTCCAAAAAAATTTCCAGTTCTTCCTTAATTTCTTCAATTGAAGTGCATATGAAAGCATCAGTTTCATTTACCAAAATATTGTCAATGTCGATTTCCAATGATTCAAACAAGCATTCCTGCAAAAATTCAACAACATAATCCTTAACGAAAGGACAAGATTTGTAACCTTCTAAAATAGCCCCAAAATCATGATAATCATCACAAAAACAATAGGAGAAACACATAATAAAATCCGAAAAATCATATTTACTCAAATTATCCAAAACAATACAGAAAAAATTAAATTTGTTATATTCAATAAGTATATCATCGCCTTCATGAATTGATTCTATCAAGTTAGGCACAAGTCCACATTCAAAACCCAAAAGCCTGACTAAATGAATCTTTAAGCCAGTCCATTCATTTTTAGGACAGTTATTTAAAAGTTCACCGTAAACCGATTGAACATCGACAATCTTTTCGTTGTTATACTCTATAACTTCTATAGAATCAATTGTACCAAGGGCTAAGCTCAACTTGACAATTACATCTCTTTCCAAAATGGTGGGCAGGACATAATCAGAAACAGACGGGTTAAATACGGATACAAAAAACTCCTTGGAACCACTCGATATTTCAACATCCTTTCTCAAGATAGATCGAAGACAACCACTTAAAACATAATCAAAATCATTACGTTCTTGATCCGGCTTTTTTATTCCCATTAAGGTCAGCGCTCTACTATAGGCATCCCTTAGCAAACATTCTAGAATTTTTCCTCTATTTGCAACAACTAATTGAACTAAAAGACGTTGAGAAGCGTCTAAATGCCTTGTAAAGCAGTTTTCCCATATTTCTTTGGGATCATCCAATGTTTTATTGACAAACTCTAAATAACTTTCTTGTCGGGAATCTTCAAAATTTTCCTGTTTTGTAATAAAATGGATTAGTCTGGGATTAAAATTTCGATGTTTAATAATGGCATTATAAGCTTTGTTTTTTACAATATTTGCAATTTCATCAGCATCTATATTTGAATTCAGCAAATGATTGTACAAAATTCTAACTTTTGTTGAATCGGAGTACTCCCCCACACTAACGATATACGCCTTTTTCGCAAGACGATATTCTCGATAGCATTGACTATATAAACACGCTTTTTGAATGATATTCGTCCTAGACGTAAGAACAAATCTTTTGTTCTTTTCTTTAGAAATTCGTTTTAAGAAATTGACTATAGAGCTCTCTTGTTTTCCAGAGTAACAGTCATAATAAGTACTACCCAAAAAATCATCAAAATAGAAAACAATCTTCTTTTCTGTATCACTTAAATCGTAATCATCATGTGAAAATTCATCTTCAAAGAAATGAACCTCAAAACCTTCCTTATAATAAAGAAGGCAAATGTATTCTGCCAAGGTCGTCTTGCCCACGCCAGGCTCCCCCGCGATTACAGCCACATGGTTCTTTTCAAGTGAATCCACAACATTCTTCACATCAGGTGTTTCAACGAACACATTATTTAAGCCTTCCCATCGATTCTGCAGTTCATAAAAACAATTCATGTTGGCTGGTTTCAGCACTGCTCTAACTAAATCGGCATTTGTCGCCCATAATTTCACAGTGGATTTCAAGGTCGCCGTATCATTGTCTAGTAAACTACTTATTGAAACCGCACCCAATACTACAACATTTGAAACAGCCCCCTTTATCAAATTCCTCAATATTTCGGCCTGACTTTGGGAAAGATTCAACGAGGTCGCAAGAACATAGCAAGAAATACGCTTTTTTTGAATTTTAGGGAGTTCATCTTTCTCAATCTTATTCTTTAATTGATTAAAACCCGATTTAAGATAATGTTTCGCCTGGATAAGGGCCCTTTTGGGAATGTCACAAGCAAGTCCATCAATCCCGCTATCACGGCCCTCTGCATACTGCTCAACAACTCTAGTCTTGCCAATCAAGAGTTTGTTGACCATTTGTTCAAAATCAATATCGTTTAAAACGCTAAAGTCATAATTCATAACAAAACCTAAAAGCAAATAGAATCACTTAACTCAATATACATCCTTTTTGAACTTTTTAGCAAATAAAAGGGTTTCATTTTTCTTCGGCATTTAACTTAGCGATACATTCCTTTTTAAAATCTAAAGCCCTTCGGCAATCCCAAAGCATTCTCAAAGTTTTCCGGGCAAGCCCAAATCAACTCATTGAAAGTGGAAGTCATTTCCTTCTGGGCAGACATATCCATCGAAAGAAGATCATGCAAGATGAATATCAAGGCTCCAACCGAATCGTTCCCCAAATGCAACCTTTGCATGGCTGGAGTCCGAGATGGTCTAATTTTGAAGCGATAACCCCAAAGACGTCCATGATGGGCACATCGATTGCGGAGAATGACCAAGCAACGCACCCAAGACACCACGTCGTGAGGCGGTGCTTTCAGCCTTGCCGCAACCATTTTTACATGCGATTGAAATTTAAATGTACCAAAGATTTTTGACCATTTCCCGAACGAGAGATACTCAGAAAGAATCCAGCATGGAGGGACATCTGATTCCGCATATGTGGTTTTAAAATGTACTGCGGAGAGTTCATTATTGTCTATCGCCCGTTCCAAAGCATCTACACATTCCTGTCTCAAATTGATTAAATCAATGGAAGTTGTAAACAACTTATCATCTAGAAACCAAAATGGGTCCTGCGTCTCCGTTACCATGACATAGTTCAGAACAGAGCGGAACATTATTTCAAAACGTCCGAGATATTTCTGCAGTAACGTTCTAAGTTTTTCATCCCACAAATACAGATTGTAAATACGATTGAACGTCGTTTGAGGCAAAAACTTGTCTAAACGATTTCCATTGTTATCAAACTCCTCAAAATTAAGCCCGTAACCGCAAAAACGGTAATAATTGAGCAGTAACAACACTTGCATGGCCGAATCATTATCTATCTCAACCCCCCGGCTTTTCAGCAAGGCAACCTGTTCTTCAAGGGAAGTCGGCTTCTTTTTGAATTTCACCAGCTTCCCCTAAAAACAAAAAAGACTCGCCGTGGTCCGCTCCCGAAGAACGGGATCGCGTGGCGAGTACTATTGCTAAAGAATATAACTAAAAACGTTAACATTGTCAATATGTTCGGACTCAGTTTCGCAATATTTTTGAATTTCGACATTAGCAATCCGACACAGAACAAAAACACAATCGTATTCATAAATTTCAAATTTAGCTACAAAAAAAGACAATTTTGCAATCAATTGATTGCAAGATTTGTAAAAGTAGATTAAACAAAAGACAATGGGCGTTACCCGGCTAGGGACAGAGGCAGACTCTCCCGGCCCTACGGGCTTCGATCTCCCCTAAAGGGGACCATAGCCACTAAGCGGCACAGCCGCAAGTGGCTGGAGGCCCAACTCAATCGCAAGAATGGCATTTGTTGCATTAGCGATGTGAAACTGCCTAGATTATAAAAGCTATTTCTTGACGACTTCCCAGTGACCGCCCCTATCGGGACCAATACGTTTGACAAGCCCCATTTCAACAAGTTTTTTCAAGTTTTTAGCGACATTGGCGCGGTTAATCCCAACAACCTGTGCAATTCCCTCCTGCGACGCAGAGGGGTTTTGCTCTATAGCGGAAAGAATCTTCCTTTGATTTTCTGTAATATTTTCTGTATCTTTTTCTGTATCCTTTTCTGTATCCTTTTCTGTATCCCTGTCAACAGTTTTCCGCACGGTCACACGTATTCCGCAACCATTTTCCTCAATCCTGGGAACAGGTAAACCGGCCTCTTGGAACAGCCCTATAACGCGAGTAACACCGGAACCGTACTTTTCAATCTCGCCCAACATATTGAAGTGGTTTGCAATCGCCTTATTCCGAAGAGTGGACAAGTAATTTCCCGAATTCAAATCGTCAGGAGTCATCCCATCCATCAGTTTTCCCGGATTGAAAAACTCTATACGATCATCAAAAATTTTGACGCACGATTCCGATGCCGAACGATAATCCCTGTGAACAATCATGTTCAAGATTATTTCCCTGATGGCCTTTAGCGGATAATCCCAAACAAGATCATTTTCAAGCTTGTCGCTTATGACGACCTGACAATTGATGTGCTTTTTCACGAACTCATAAATTTCTTCTACCTGGCTCACCAAATCGCCATGGGCTTCGCCCCTGTCCTTGATTATTGTCGGGGACTGGAAAAAGCCCAGCTAGAATTCTGAGTACGCAACGTGCAATCCCCAATCTCAATCGGGCTCATCGCATGAACACTGTTCTCGTGCCGAATAAAGTAGCGTCCCTGCACCGCCACCGGCTTTATCAGGCTTTCCTTGACATTTATCGCAACAAGCGTCTTCCCTTTGTACTTTACGACTTCAACATCGGGGACCTGCACAGGCTCCGTAGCCCAACAAAGATGACACCTCCGTGCTTGTTGGCAAACACGCCCACAGCCTCGACAACCTCTTGATTGAAAGAGGATTTGAATTCCACTGTAGAGGATTCGCCAGCCTTGATTACCGATTCGTACCGCATCCATAATCTACACATTTGTTCACTATCAAATATACACAAACGCGGGGCGGTTGTCAATAGCCGGGGCAAAAAAAGTTAATTAAGCAACCTATTGTTGACAAAAGTGGCTTGCGGGCGTTCCCTGCTGCGCAGGGGTGGGCTCTCGCGGCACGAAGCCGAGGCTTATCTTCCCCTTGCCTTCCAGGATTTTCCGCTGGCTCATGACAATCTGACAGTCCAGAGCCGCAACCCAGTCCTGCATTTTCATCGGCTTTTCGTCAAGGGTCTGCAATTAGAATGTGATGTAGTTTCCCTTGAAATTTGTCATGCCGACGAACGGTTTCTCACTATCAACACGCTCGTATATAAGCTCTGCAACCGTATGCTTGCCGTTTTCCTTCTTGTTGAACTAACAAGAATTCCTTGTGAGTTGCCTCCTTAGGCAGTTCCTCGTCCTTGTATATGTTGTCGATGTGCAGGCTTATATTTTGCTGAGTGGTCTCATACAGTTCGGCAAGCTGAACCTGAGTCACCCATACATCTTCATCGGCAAAACGCACCGAAACGTCAGTTTTGCCGTCCAATACCCAAATTCTTTTTTTTGAAAAAAGGCGTTCCCTGCTGCGCAGGACCGCGCTCTCGCGGCCCTTCGGGCTTCGATCTCCCCTAAAGGGGACCATAGCCACTAAGCGGCATAGCCGCAAGTGGCTGGAGGCCTAACGCAAAATGCGGGGCAGAAGACCTGTCACACTACAAAATCGCACAAATCGTCCAAATTTCTACTCAAAACATTGCTTTTTCAACAAAAATTATATAAATTTTGAGAAAATCTCTCAAAATTCAGAAAGGCTACAATTATGCTTTTGTCATTTACCGTAGGAAATTATCGCTCATTCAAGGAAAGCAAGACCTTCTCAATGAAGGCCGCATCCATCCAGGAGCACAAGGATTTTGTCCGTGAAAGCGACAACGCCAAGTTGCTGCCGGTCGCAGCCATTTATGGAGCAAACTCCAGCGGCAAGAGCAACCTGCTTTCGGCATTACGAATGATGAAAGACATCTTACTTTCGTCCGTAAAAACCAACCCAACCGAAGAATTAAAAACAGATATATTTAAACTAGACGAACAATATACGCAAAAACCAACTTTCTTCGAAGTCACATTCACCCTAAACGACAACACATACAAATACGGCTTCGAATACTCCCCCAAAAAGATCAACGGCGAATGGCTGTATTCAATCAGGAATGATCGACAAAAAATATTTTTTATCAGGAATAACGAAGGAATCGGAGTAACCAAGGATTTTCCAGAGGGTGTAGGAAAGGAAGAGTCCACTGCAGAAAACCGTCTTTTTCTGTCCTTGGTGGCTCAACTCAACGGGAAAATTTCGACATCCATCATGAACTGGTTTGAAGAAATGCAAATTATTTCTGGTTTAGAAGATTCCGACTTTGAATTTCAGTCAACAGAATCCCTATTCACCAAGAATTCTGTGTCCGCAATGGCTCAAAAATTCATTGAATCAATGGATCTAGGATTCACAAGCCTTCGAAAAGGCGAAATCGGAGTCAAAACTCTTTTATTGAGTAATTTATCCGAGTTTAAGCCACACGACAATCTCAAAGAACTTTTATCCGAAAGACTTGATCAGAATAAGGTATCAACTATAAAAACAGGCCATACAGTTCATTATAACGACGGTTCATCAAAAGAAGAGTTTTTCTTCTATAAAAAAATGGAATCCGAAGGGACCAAAAAAATCATCAACATATCAAGTCCTATTGCCAAAGCCTTATCCAATGGCAGTGCGATTGTCATCGACGAGTTCGACGCCAAGCTGCACCCCCTACTCACCAAGAAAATTATCGACATCTTCAACTCTCCCGAAACAAACCCGTACAACGCGCAGCTGATATTCGCCACGCACGATACGAACCTCCTCAGCAACAAGATATTCCGCAGGGACCAGATCTGGTTTGCCGAAAAGAACCGCGAAGACGAATCCACCGACATCTATCCGCTAAGCGAAATCAAGGAACAGAACGGAGACAAAATCCGAAACGACAGGGTTTACGAAAAGGACTACATCAACGGAAAATACGGCGCAATTCCGTACTTGAGGGGTTAACGTGAAAAAACTCTCCGCAGAACAAATCGCACAAGAAGAGATGCTCCGCGCCCCGAAGCCCGCAACAGGCATTCCCAGGGAAAGGTTCGTCAAGGTCACCTTTTTGATTGCAACCGAAGGCACGAAAACCGAGCCAAACTACCTGAATGTACTCAAGGAGGAACTCGAGGCAACCAACCGTTTCAACATCGAGATTTCCATCGAAGGCAAAGGCAAGGCCACAAAAGCACTCGTCAACAAGATCGTTCGCCAAATAGAGAACTGCAACCAGGAATACGACCGAGTCTGGGCGGTCTTTGACAAGGACGAGTTCGACGACTTTGACGAGGCAATCAGCCTAGCCGAAAGCAAGAGCATTAATTGTGCCTGGTCCAACGAATGTTTCGAACTGTGGCTCTTGCTGCATTTCAAGGATGTATCCGCCCCCACCGGGCGCAAGGAACTATTTGAGGAACTGGAGTTGGCTATCCGAAACGCCCTGCACAAAAATAATCCAGAAGCCATTTTCGACCTTTCCAAGGGCAACGACAAAATCTACGAGTTGGTCACGAGTTTGGGCAACGAGGCAGACGCCATCAAGAGAGCCGCCGCATTAAAGTCGAAATACAAGGCAACAGACAAGCCGAGCAATCAAAATCCCTGTACGCACATGGACTCATTGATCAATGAACTAAGGCATCCGGAATCGATACCGGTGAGGATTTAAGCAATATAGGAGAATCAAAACATGGCTTATAGGAATAGAACATACATTGCTTTTGACGGCGACAATGACATGCCGTATTACAACCTAATGCGAGCATGGAGCGAAAATGACAATTTTGAATTCAAATTCTATGACGCTCACGGAATAAACACAGCGCGTGACTCAAGCCAAGAAGAATCTATTAAGAGACAATTACTAAAGCGTTTTGAAAATACAAAAATTTTCGTATTACTCGTTGGAGAACACACGCGATTTCTATATCGTTTTGTTCGGTGGGAAATAGAGCAAGCCATTCGACTACAATTGCCAATAATTGTAGTCAACATAAACGGCATCCGACATATTGATAGCGAATTTTGCCCACCAATTCTCGAAGACAAACTAGCCATTCATATTGCATTCAAACAAAAAATCATCCAAAAGGCTTTAAATCAATGGCCGACATTTCATGAACAATGCTTGAAAAACGGTAAGACAGGTCCTTTTTATTATGATGATTCTACATATGAGGGCTTAGGATTATGAAATATATCTTCAAACTTTTTTCTGCCCGATATATTGAAACCATTGGAAGTTTCCTATTAATAAAAGAATTGATATACGTTCTGACAGGTTCAGAAAGATTAGAAAATTTTTCAAATTACTTGGTCTTCGGCGTACTTCCTGTAATAGTTTGCATTATCGCTTTATTACGAAAATGCTTTTTTACCGATTACTCAATTGAGGAAACAGATTCAAAAATTTCACTATCATTTGGGAACATATTAAAGAAAACAGGAATTATCATCATCCCCGTAAATCAAGAATTCGACACTTTTGTTGGCGATGGTATCGTATCCCCAAGGTCTTTACATGGAAAATTTATAAATAAATTCTACAAAAACGACTTAACGACCCTCAACGCACTCATTGATACTGAATTACAGAAACAACAAGTATCCTTTACTCCAAGACCCAACAAAACAAAAGGTAAGCAAAAAAGCTACCCTTTAGGTACATGCGTTAGAATTGAAAAAAAGAACAAAATTTTTATTCTTGCAGCTTTAACGACTTTTGACGACAGTTGCCACGCAGAACCAATAAACAAATTCCATCGAAACGAATTTTTATCAAAAATTTGGGCATGGATTCGGTCCAACGAAGAACCCAATGACATCCATTTCCCTTTAATTGGATCAGGTAATTCCAGGATGAAAGGAACTTCTCAAGAAAAATATCGAGCCATAGTTGATTCAGGAATAGCAGAAATAAGCCAAGCAAAAACATTCCAAACATTTGATATCACACTGCCTTTTTGCACCTTTTCGAAATATGAAGAATTTGACGAATACATCCGTTTTAAAGCTTTGTATAAGGAAATATCAAATCCTGATCAAATCAACATAGGAACAGAGACGAATTAGTCTCGCAATTACCACCTATTTAGCGTTTAACTTTGGATGTATGACCATTTTTTTCTCTGTATGCAAGCCTACAAAAAAGAGAATAAAAAAATATTTATGATTATAGACTCAAAATTATTCAACAACATTTTTCAAAAATGCAGTCTTTTCTCCGCATATTTATAACAGACGGTGTAAATAAATACAGTCATTAATCCACGACTCTCTTGCCAAACCCGCCAAAACATCCTCATCCAGGGAGATGGGTACGGGCAATGTTCTCTGATAAGTTGAGGAATCTATGAAGAATTCAACACGGCAGATGGGTGGGCAGAATCCCCTGTCCGTGATAAACCAAAAGCATATGGTGTACTTTGCTCCGGCATATTCGCCATTCCTACTGTTTTTTATATTGGACGATATGATACGTAATTTAAAACAATTTTTCATTTCTTTATTTGTAGGATTGATATTTTCATCAATTCTGTTTTACATACCAGGGGTAGACAACCACTACTACCTCATAATATTTTCTTGCGTATTTGCAATTTTAATCTTTGTTTATCCCTTATCACGAAATAAAAGGCTTTGGCTTACTGTTTGTATCCCTGTGATATTTGCTTCTGCCTTGATTCACTTCTTTAGTTCTAATCGCAGCTGTTGCGTATGGTACACAATTGCAGCATTATCAGGATTAGCGATTGTTGTTGAAATTTGCAGACTTATTGCAAAACAGATGTGCAAAAACAAGAAAGCTATAGAACCTCCAAACTATTTTTTTGAAAGAAAATATGATTTAGACAAAATTGAAGAATATCTTGAGAAGATTAATGTTGTAGGCATCAACGCGCCATGGGGAGGAGGAAAGACATATCTTTTTAACATTCTAAAAAGTAGGCTTAATGAGAAGTTCCATTTTGTATCAATCGAAGCAATGGCTTCGACGGTTGACTCCATAGAAAGCTATTTTATTTCAGAACTTGGTCATGTACTTGAAAATAACGGCTATTTTTCAACTTCAACGACCAGGATTAAAAGACTTTTGAAGGATTCTAATTGGTCTTGGCTTGCAAACTTCCTATGGGGGCAAGATTCGTATACCAATTTAATTCAATCCCTAAAATCAGAAATTTGTCACCTCGACAAAAAACTTCTTATAGCAATAGAAGATGTTGATCGCGTTTCTGAAAAATCCATCGTTGAAAAAATATTTTATTTGTCAGAACAACTAACCAGTTCAAACGAAAACATCAAGATTCTATTCCTTTATAACGAAAATAATTTGCTGAACCTCCTCCAACAAGATCGTTATTATATAGAAAAATACATTCCCTATGTTGTTGACTTGACTCCAGTTTCCTTACGCACTACAATAGAGCGTGTATATGACAACGAGAAAAGTTCCTTACCGAATATTGACACGAAAATATTAAAGGACATTTTCACGCCTTTTTATACAGAGTATTACACTAAGAAATTATTTAACGCTGACCTAACCATTCAATTTGTCCCCAATGGTGTAAATATCCGAAGAGTAAAATTGTATTTGAATGATGTTAATTTGGCTCTAGACACGCCACAGCTAAAACAGGATGCCAGGGCAGTTTATGCCTATTATTTCACAAAGCATTTTGTTTATGAAATATACAAACAGATAGATGTTGCCACACCTTTTAGCAGACTTAAATTGTTTAACTGGAAAGGGGATTCTATCGCCATAAGGGATATCCCTGAAATGCAAGCTCAGGATTCTCAAAAATTTATGGAAGATGTAAATAATGAAACGGCCTTTGCCCTATTCCGCATCTTTGACTATAAGTTTGATATCCTTATTAATAGGGAAATGAAAAAGTTTGACGACAACTTCGAAAACATCAAAGTCATGCAATCTCAGGAACATAACGAAAAAATAGACAGGTTGATTCGTTATTTACGTTGGCGCGGAAAATCTGAATATACTGATTTAGAAAACGCAAGATTGCAATTCATAGAGCATGTCCTTAACAAAAATGACGATAATCCAGATGCAAACTTTCACGCATTCATGAAATCTTTGTATAGTAATTTATCTCCCAAAAGAGATAATACAACCATCATGAGACTTGCTGTTGATTGGTTTTACACGTTATTGCCCGCTTTTATATTACACGAAGAAGACTCCAGAGTATTCAACCGTCTGTTGGATTTTTATATCAAAAAAGAAAATGTGCATACCATTAGTTACGAGCTAATAAAAAATCTAAACTTATGCTGGGGAATAAAAAGAAATGTGTATTTGCACATTTTGAAGATATTCAACGAACTGAATATTGTTGGAAATATGAACGCAATCCCCGAATATCAAAAATTTCTCGTACTTTATTTAAATAACATGTCGAGACTTGGCTTTGTTGATACGCACAATGTTCGCCTACTTGAAGAAAAAGATTTTAAGATTATAGGCAATGACGAAAAACTCAATTATTTGATATTTGATTCATTGATGGAAGAACTTCAAAACTTAAAACAGAATGTAACGGAATCGGTTAAAAAAGATATTGACACCATGATTTCTTTTGTTGAAAAGAATAAAAAAATGGTCAATACTCAAAACGAAATGAAACCGCCCAAAGAAAAAAATCCTTTTGAAATTTCTTTTGTTTCGCAAAATTTCAAAAAAGAACTTGAAATGGTAAAATCAGCTCATTTAAGTGAAGCTGAATTTGATCAGTATGTCGACACGATGTACAGGAAGGAGGAGTTTTCTGTGGATTGCGTGAGTTTCCTGATGCAGCAAAAAAAGAACCTTATTGAGCGCCAGTCCTAAAGTGGGACGCAGACAGAAGAAATCAATCACCAAAAACAGATTTCCCGCACTCATCAAAGGAGATCCCGGGTCGAGCCCGGGAAGACAATCCGGCGGCACATTCGCCAACAATTCCTAGCACCCCCTCCCCCGTCATAATACGCCCTAAACAGAGTTGGGTGGGTAGGGAAGACTTCTGTCTTTTAGAAGCTATACCGAAGCAAGAACCTTTTTGGGTTTATTCACATTCTCGTTCTGAAGAATAATCTGAGGTTCCTGACGCGGGTGGATTTTGTCGAGTTTTGCAGAAGAACTTTCAATAAGCATCGATGCCAAATTCAGCATGTTTTGCGTCGCTTCGATTTCAAAACTGGCAATGCCTTCAAGAATAGCGTCATCGTTGACGGCGTACTTTTGCAGTTCTTTCACCAAATCGACTAACTGACAGTAACTCGCCTTGATTTTTTGTGCGATATTTTGCGGTTTAGAAATAGTAATGGTCGTTTCGTAGCCAAGTGTAGCCAAGAACGTGCACATATCATCAACTTTAATTTGATCGTTGCTTGCACTTTCCAGCTTAGAAATGAAAGACTGGGATGTCTTCATTTTCTTTGCCATTTCGGATTGAGAAAGATTCGCCTTGGCTCGGAGGATTGTCAGGTTTTGACTAATGCTGTAGTTCTTGATGTTTTCCGTTACTTGTTTTACAGTCTCTTTTTCAACTCCCATTTCGTTCATTAAATCTGATATGGTCGATATTCTCTGGTCCATGTTGATCTCCTGAGGGGTGGGTTGCATGTCGCTTCATAGCGTTTGGATAAACTGATGTCCAGCCTTAATGTCCTTTTGTTGCGATTGTTTATCGCCAATAGACGTCAGGTGGATTATCCGGACTTGTTCCTGCGGATAAATGTACAACCTAAGTTGTACACCTCCTTTTGGAGGCCGTTGATCTATAGCAAGCAAACCTTTTTGTTCGTTATGAACAAACGGGAGCGTTCTTTTGGCTTGTTCTAAAGGAACTCCTTCATCTAGTGTCTTTTTATAGGTATCCAGATTCTTGAGTACGTTTTGGAATTCCTGCGGGTGTTTTTTGGAAATTTTTTCAGCGGTGGATTTCGAATAGCACGGGGCAATCTTGTATTCCCACGGTTGCACTGCTTGCGGCATAACGACTCCTATTATTTCATTTTCAGTCCTTTAGTAAAAATGGATTTATTTCATTTTGGAATAATATATATAATTTTTATTCAAATTTCAATAAAATTATTCCATTTTGGAATAATTTTACATTTTTCCATTCATCAAAGGAGATCCCGGCTCGGAGGCCGGGAAGACATGAGGGCGATAGGGTTGGGTGGGCGGGAATTTTAATTACATAGCGGCTTTAGCGAGTGTCTCGATGACGTACTCGCTGTATTTGACGCTGCCTTTGGCAGCGTTACGCTTGAGCCCCTCAATAATCCAGACCGGTAAACGGAACGAAGTCATTTTCGTTTCGTTGCGTTTGCGGCGTTCCTTGATTGCCTTGACGGTTTCTTCCCACGGGCCGTCGGAAACTATCGTGGAACCATCAGCGAGGCCTTTACGGAATTCGTCAGCTAGGCTCCCGGCAAATTCAAGCGTTTCCGCCTCAGACATCTTAGGATTCTTTGCTATCTTGAATTTTTCCATAATTCTTCCTCGTCCTTGTGAGCCCTACGGGCCGTAACAACAGTATAAAGATCCTTTTCTAATACAACCGTCCAACATTCACCGTCAACCATACCTATGGCAAAATACCTGTTTGGATTTGACTTAGAACACATGAGCAGCCGTTTTCCATTAATGAGCTTCATAGCCATTTCTGGAGTGAAGGATCGTTCCTGAAATCGTTCGAATGCGTGTTCTATAAACTTCATAATTAATTTACAAATTGTATTACATTTTGTCAATACAGTCTAGTTACTTTTACAGGATCGGCGCTTTATACGCCAGCCCCTCTTATATACACGCTTTTTTCAAGCTACTGAACACCATTCCAAACGATTTTTTACAAAGAAGTCCGGATTCTTCACCTACAAGAGGAGATCCCCGGTCAAGCCGGGGATGACATGTAAAAACAAGAAGGAGGTCCCGGCTCGGAGGCCGGGAAGACAAGCAAATGACAAGAGCAAATTCATAGCACAAGTCCGGGATGACAGCAAACGGCGCATTCAGTCCAACGCAAAGCATACATTTTTATTATCTTTGTGCATCCCCCTCCATTTTGAGACACAAAACCAGAGGATAAGAAGGAAATGAAAGTCATTCTGCCAGTCGCCGGCAAGGGCGAGCGCATGCGCCCCTACACCAACAACCTGCCCAAGTGCCTATTGCCCGTGGGCGGCAAGACTATTATCGACTGGATTGTAGAAGACACCCTCCCGCTCAAGCCCACCGAAACCATCTTCATTACCGGATACAAGGCCGAGAAGATGGATGAATACCTCAAGGCAAAGCCCGAATGGGGCAACACACGCACAGTTCTCCAAAGCGACCCGCAAGGCCTGGGGCAAGCCATCAGCCTCGCTCTCCCCTACGTAAACGACGACGAACCGCTGCTCATCATTTTGGGCGACACGCTCTTCGACGCCGACATCCAGAGCCTCGCAAACGCCACCGAGAACGTCCTTTACACCTACAAGGTCCAGGACCCGCGCCGCTTTGGCGTAGCCGTCACCAACGCGGACAAGCAAATCGAACGCCTGATCGAAAAGCCGCAAGAATTCGTAAGCGACGAGGCTATCGTCGGAATCTACTACATCAAAGACGTCAAGGAACTCAAAAACGCGCTCCAGCACCTGATAAGCAACGACATCCGCACCCGCGGAGAATTCCAACTGACCGACGCTCTCCAGATGATGATCGAACAGGGCTGCAAATTCCGCACCGCCCCCGTAAACGAATGGCTGGACTGCGGGCTCCCAGAGACGCTAATTCAGACTAACACCTGGCTACTGCAGAACAGGCCTACACTCAACAACATTTGCCACATCGTTAGCCAGAACAAGTCCATGAACAACGTCAAGCTGATTCCCCCTTGCAACATCGGCAAGAACGTAATCATTGAGAACAGCACCATCGGCCCCAATGTCGCCATCGGCGACAACAGCGTCATCAAAAACGCCAGCATTCAAAACTGCGTTATATGGAAAAACGAGGAAGTTCATTCCTCGCAAATTAACGGTCAAGTTATAGCAAAATGCTAAAACACCAAAAAGAGGGGCGTTAGCCCCCTTTTTTGTCATTTTTTAGCCAACCCTAGCACCCGATGGCACTGTATTCAAATCCAGCTTCGGCGAGTTCCTTGGGGTCGTAGATGTTGCGGCCGTCGATGATGAGAGCGTTCTTCATGGACTTCTTCATCACGCCGAAGCTCGGCATGCGGAACTGTTTCCATTCGGTCACGAGCAACAGGGCGTCGGCATCAAGCAAGGCCTCGTACATGTCGTTGCAGTAAACGATTTGGCTTGCGATGGTCGCGGCGTCTCCCCTTGCAGCCATTCTGCGCTTGCATTCGTTCATGGCGACCGGGTCATACACGCGCACAACCGCACCCGCTTTCACCAACAAGTCAATCAACACGAGGGCGGTCGCCTCGCGCATATCGTCGGTCTCCGGCTTGAATGCGAGGCCCCACATGGCGATGGTCTTGCCCTTCAAATTTTCAACCCCGCCAAAACGGGCCGCCAACTTCTTGAAAAGTACAGTCTTCTGGTATTCGTTGACTTCTTCGACGGCTTTCAGCACACCCATCTTGTAGCCGTTCTTCTCGGCGGTCTTGATGAGGGCCTTCACATCCTTCGGGAAGCAGCTTCCGCCGTAACCGCAACCGGGGTAAAGGAACTTGGAGCCAATACGGGTATCGCTGCCGATGCCCTTACGGACCATGTTCACGTCGGCTCCCACGAGTTCGCAGAGGTTCGCGATATCGTTCATAAAGCTGATGCGAGTCGCAAGCATGCTATTGGCTGCATACTTGATCATTTCTGCACTAGGAATATCGGTAAAGATGACGCGGAAGTTATTCAGCATCATCGGGCGGTACAATCGGGTCATGTGTTCCTTGGCCCGTTCGCTTTCCACACCAACGACGACACGGTCGGGCTTCATGAAGTCCGTAATGGCGGAGCCTTCCTTCAAGAATTCCGGATTGCTCGCCACGTCGAACGGAATATTGACGCCACGCTTATCGAGTTCTTCTTGAATGGCGGCCTTGACCTTCTTGGCGGTGCCGACCGGGACGGTGGATTTTGTCACGAGAACCGTGTATTTCTTGATGTTTTGACCAAAGGTGCGCGCGACAGCGAGAACGTACTGCAAGTCGGCGGAGCCGTCTTCGTCGGGGGGGGGGTACCCACGGCGCTGAAGACCATCTCGACTCCGTCAAGGACGCTTGCCAAATCTGTCGTGAACTTCAAGCGACCTTCGCGCTGATTGCGGAGCACCATCTCGTCGAGGCCCGGTTCGTATATGGGGATTTCGCCTTTCTGTAGGGATTCGACTTTCGCTTGGTTCACATCGACGCAAGTGACGTTGACGCCCATCTCGGCAAAGCATGTGCCGCTCACAAGGCCTACATAACCCGTACCAACAATCGCAATATTCATATTCTCTCCTTCGATTTCTTTAAAAACTTTACACTCGTTCGCAACAAAAATAACATAATTTTTAGCACAAAGTGTCAAAATGCAAATTTCCACGCAGGAATCTTTATGGGCGTTCCCTGCTGGCCACTAGCAAACTAATCGCTGACCGCGCAACAGCATTGATTTAGGTTTGGCGGATCGTTCGTAATTTTATAACTTTTCCCAAGAAATCAAACAACGGTCGATGACGCGGTTTTATTTATACACTGAACATAACAATGTATTTTCCCATATTCTCCCCTCATATTTTATAAACAAAATGTAAGTTTTTTTCTATCTTTGCGCTATGCCTTCAGCAAAAACCGTTACAGCTAATTTTTTTTGGCGTTTTTTTGAACGATGCGGCTCTCAGCTAGTATCTTTCTTTGTATCAATTATACTTGCCCGTCTGTTGGATCCAACCGTTTATGGTGAAATCGCCCTTATAACAGTTTTTACGTGTATTTTGCAAGTATTTGTCAATAGTGGATTTGGTACAGCACTTATTCAAAAGAAAAATGCAGACGATTTAGATTTTTCATCTGTATTTTATTTTAATCTCGTTGCGTGTTTGCTAATGTATGGAATAATGTTCTTTAGTGCTCCGTTCATTGCCGATTTTTATCACAGTCCGCATTTAACCCCAGTTATTCGAGTTCTTAGCCTAACTCTAATTGTTTCTGGAGTTAGAAATATTCAGCAGGCCTACGTTTCAAAAAAACTAATTTTTAAGAAATTCTTTTTTGCAACAGCAGGGGGTACCTTCGGTTCCGCTATCGTCGGAATTTCAATGGCTTATATGGATTATGGCGTATGGGCTTTAGTCGGTCAACAACTTGCAAATGTTGCTTTAGGAACACTTATTTTATGGGCAACCGTTCGTTGGCGTCCAAAATTAATATTTTCGTTACAACGCCTTAAGCATTTATTTAGTTATGGTTGGAAATTATTAGTTTCTTCACTATTAGATACGGCATACAATCATTTATGTCAATTGGTTATTGGCCGTATTTACACAGCCAAAGATCTTGCCTTTTATAATCAGGGGCACCTTTTTCCCAATATAATAGTTACAAACATCAATGCATCTATTGACAGCGTACTTTTGCCAGCAATGTCAGCAGAACAAGATGACCGGGCACGAGTTCGGACCATGACACGTAGAGCTATTAGCATCAGCACATACGTCATGATGCCAATTATGATGGGACTTGCCGTTTGCGCAGAGCCTTTAGTTAGGATAATTCTTACTGAGAAATGGCTTCCTTGCGTTCCTTTTTTGCGTATATTTTGTTTCTCTTTTGCGTTTTGGCCGGTTCATACAGCAAATCTAAATGCAATTAAAGCCTTGGGGCGCAGCGACCTATTTCTTAAACTTGAAATTATAAAGAAAATTGTTGGCCTTATTGCTATTTTATTGACAATGAATATCAGCGTTATGGCAATGGCTTACACGCTTTTTGTGACTAGCAT
Organism: Fibrobacter sp. UWT2; assembly: GCF_900142545.1. Lineage (NCBI taxonomy): Bacteria > Pseudomonadati > Fibrobacterota > Fibrobacteria > Fibrobacterales > Fibrobacteraceae > Fibrobacter > Fibrobacter sp. UWT2. The sequence continues at coordinate 97,043 of NZ_FRBF01000005.1, forward strand.
TTTAGGGCAAATCATTAACAGTTGGCCGAATAAAAAACTTCTTGGCTATAATTATCTGGCGCAGTTAAAGGATATGCTTCCGCAAATACTTCTATCTTGCTTTATGGGTGTAGCGGTTTATTGCATCCAATTTGCTGAACTTAGTGATGTGCCTACGTTAGTATTGCAGGTTGTTTTGGGAATCACTATTTACGCAATTCTTTCAAAAATCTTTAAAATTGAAAGTTTTTGCTACATTTCTAATGCCGTTTTTAAGGTGATTAACCACAAAAAATAGCTCATTATTTAGATTAGAAGAAAAGTTTTTTATGTCAAATGAAAACGCCGTAATATCTAAGCCTCGCAAATCCAATCTAGAGCTTTTCCGCATTATAGTTATGCTTTTGATTGTAGCACATCATTATGTGGTAAACTCCGGCCTTATGCCGATTATTACGGCAGATTTTCCATCTGCAAAATCAACATTTCTCACATTATTTGGCTGTGCCGGCAAAATAGGCATTAATTGCTTCGTCTTGATTACGGGTTATTTTATGTGTACCTCGCAGATTACTTTACGAAAAGCTTTAAAACTACTATTGCAGATAGAGTTTTATAATTTTGTACTATTTTGCATTTTCGTTGCAAATGGTTATATAGACATATCTCCCAAAGCTATTTTCCTGAATTTGGCTCCTATTACCTCATTGAAAAACGGATTTGTTGCTTGTTACATTGTATTTTTTTGTTTCATACCATTTATCAATATTTTGATAAAAAATATAAATCAAAAACAATATCAGATTTTATTGGGACTGTGCTTAACAGTTTTCAGCATCTTTCCGCAGACAATTATTCCCATAAGTTATAGCTATGTTAGCTGGTTTATGGTTGTATACCTTATTGCAGCCTATCTTAGACTTTATCCACCTCAATGGTCTCTTAATACAAGATATACCGGCTTAGCAACAATGGCGTGTATGGTAATGTCATTAATTAGCGTCTGGGGGGGGGCACAAATGTTCAGTTTGCTAGGTAAAAAAATAAGTTTCTTTTTTTTCGTGTCAGACTCAAATAAGCCCCTCGCAGTAATAACCGCTGTATGTGCTTTTTTATTTTTCAAAAATCTGAATATTGGTTATAGCAAGGTTATCAATACCATTGCAGCTTCCGCGTTCGGTGTACTGCTAATACACGCTAATAGCGACGCCATGCGACAGTGGTTGTGGAAAGACACTCTTGATAATGTAGGAAACTATGCTGGAAACATTTATCTACATGCTATTGTAAGCGTTCTTGCAGTTTACGCTATATGTACTGTAATTGATTTTATTCGTATACAGTTGTTGGAAAAACCAGTATTTAAGGTTATAGATCAAAAAACTAATAAGAATATTTAGCTATATTCGTGCAATTGAGAAGGAATACCTATGTCTGACAAAATGATTACCGTCACCTCTCCGCTTCTTCCGTCTTTAGAAGAATTTGAACCTTTGCTAAAAGACATTTGGAATCGTAGATGGCTTACCAACAATGGTCATTATCACCAGGAATTGGAAAGGGCTCTTGCGGAATACTTGGGTGTAGAATACATCAGTCTATTTACTAACGGCACACTCCCGTTGATTACAGCACTCCAAGCAATGCGTATTACGGGCGAGGTTATTACGACTCCGTACAGTTTTGTCGCAACAACGCACTCCATCTGGTGGAACGGACTTACTCCGGTATTCGTGGACGTGGATCCGACGACGGGCGACTTAGACCCGCAGAAAATTGAAGAGGCTATTACGCCGAAAACGACGGCCATTATGCCTGTGCATGTTTACGGCAATCCATGCGACATCGAAGCTATTCAAGAAATCGCTGATCGTTATGGTCTTGCCGTCATCTACGATGCAGCACACGCTTTCAATGTGAAGGTGAATGGTAGAACCATCTTGGATGCTGGTGACATGAACACGCTCAGTTTCCATGCTACAAAAACATACAACACCGTTGAAGGTGGTGCTTTGATTTGCCACGATGCCCGCACCAAAAAGCGCATTGACTACCTCAAGAACTTCGGCTTTGCAGGTGAGACAACCGTGGTTGCCCCAGGAATCAACAGCAAAATGGACGAAATCCGTTCGGCGTACGGCCTCTGCAACCTGAAGCACATCGATGAAGCCATTGCGGCTCGCAAAAAAGTAGCCCAGAAGTATCGCGCCGCGCTGGCAAATGTTCCTGGCATTTCAATGTTCAAGGAACGCGATGAAGTGACCTATAACTATTCGTATTTCCCGATTTTCGTGAACGAAAAGGAATTCGGTATCAGTCGTGACGCCCTCTACGAAAAGATGAAAGAGCACAACGTTCTTGGTCGCCGCTATTTCTATCCGTTGATTTCGAGTTTCGCTATTTATCGAGGCTTGCCGTCTGCAACCAAGGAAAACCTCCCCGTAGCAACCCGCATGGCCGATGAAGTAATCTGCTTGCCTATGCACGCGGGACTTACTGAAGGCGATGCTTCTAGAGTTATTGAACTCATTTGCAATAAGGGGAATGTATAATGAAAAAGTTGATGCTCCTTGGTGGAATTCGCTATTTGCTCCCCGTAATTGAAGCTGCTCATAAACAAGGTTATTATGTAATAACCTGTGATTATATTCCAGACAACATTGCGCACAAGTATTCGGATGAGTATGTAAACGTTAGCATTGTTGATAAAGAGGCTGTTCTCCGTGTAGCGCAAGAGAAACAGATTGACGGAATTATGTCTTTCGGTGTAGATCCTGGAGTTGTCGCTGCGGCGTATGTCCAGGAAAAAATGGGATTACCCGCGTTTGGGCCATATGAATCCGTTAGAATTCTTCAAAATAAAGACCTTTTCCGAAACTTCCTTACAGAACATGATTTTGTTGTTCCGAAGGCAAAGGGTTTTTCTTCCATGGAAGAGGCTCTTGCTGATTTGGCGTGGTACCAATATCCGGTTATTGTGAAACCTACCGATTCGGCTGGCAGCAAGGGTGTGACACGTGTTGATTCTGAAAGCTCTTTGCGCTCAGCATTGGAACATGCTTTTGCAAACTCCATTTCTGGGAAAATCATTGTCGAAGAATTTATTGAAAAAATGGGATGTTCCTCTGATAGCGACTCTTTTTCTTTAGACGGCAAGCTCGTTTTCTGTTCATTTTCAGCTCAACGATTTGATGAAAATGCAGCAGGACCATATGTTCCTGCAGCTTATTCTTGGCCTTCAACATTCGGCCAGGATTATGAAAAAGAATTGAGGGCTGAATTACAGCGTCTTTTGACTTTGCTAGACATGAAAACGTCTGTATACAACATAGAAACCAGAATCGGTAAAAATGGAAAGCCTTACATTATGGAGGTTTCACCCCGTGGTGGCGGAAATAGACTTTCCGAGATGCTTCGCTATGCTACGGGAGTTGACCTTATTACGGCTTGCACCCGAGCCGCCGTGGGAGATTCCGTAGAAAAGGTTCAAGAACCTTCCTTTGAAGGATATTGGGCAGAAATTATTTTGCATGCTGATAAGGATGGTGTTTTTAAAGAACTTTCTGTTTCAAAGGAAATAGATTCTTACGTGATTGAAAGGGACTTATGGGTCAAATGCGGCGATCATGTCGAAGCGTTCAATGGTGCAAATAATGCCATAGGGACGCTCGTACTCAAGTTTGATTCACAGGATTTTCAAGAAAAGGTTGTGTCTGAGCCAAACAAGTATATAAAGGTAGTTGTAGGATAAAAACGAAATTGACGAGAAGCAGTATGAATATCTATCAGCCAGGCGAATACAACGAGAATAAATTGTTTCTGTTTTTACAGGAAACGGACGATTATTTTGTTCCAGCCATGAGTGTGAGAGTAAATCTTAGAGACTGGGCCGTAAAGATGTGCAAATATGCGGTAATCTTTGAGTATGAGCTTGATGGCGAGATAATTGGACTCGGAGCCACTTATTTCAACAATGCTCCGGCATATTCTTTTGGAACATATGTATGCGTAAAAAAAGAATATCAAAAAGAAATGTATGGCGTCGAGCTAATACAAAAGATGATAGATTTCGCCAGAGAAAATGGATCAAAAGGTTTTAAGTGCGAAATTAGAAAATCAAATAAACCTTTAGTAAAGTTTTATAAGCTGATGGGGCTAGAAGCAGTAGAAGAAATTTCTGTTCCTAACACGACTGAAACAGGCTTGATTATGCAGATAACTTTTAATGAGGAAAAATAACAGGAGACAATTATGAATCTTACTGAATTTACCCAAGCATTCGCAAATATGTTTGATGACACAGACGCCTCTCTATTTAATGAGAATACGAATTATCAAGATCTTGATGAATGGAGTTCTTTGATGACCATGTCAACAATTGCTATGGTAAGAACAAAGTGTGGCAAACCTATTACAGCAAAAGAAATACATTCTTGCGAAACGATTGCCGATTTGTACAATTTGATTATGGGAAAATAGATGGATAATTCGTTAAATCCTTTTTCTTTAGAAAACAAGACGATCCTTGTGACTGGCGCATCATCAGGCATAGGCCAGGCTATTGCTATTGCTTGCGCTAAAATGGGTGCGACGGTTGTTGCAACAGCTCGAAATGAAGCCCGCTTGCAAGGCACTCTGCAACAAATGCCGAAAGGAAATCACGCTCTTGTATCGGCAGACCTTACAAAAGAAGATGAGATTGAACGACTAATCCAAAGTATTCCAGTGCTAGACGGAATCGTCCATTGTGCAGGAGTGGGATCTCGTGTGCCATGCAAATCTTTGGACAAGAATTCTATTGCTGCTGTAATGATGCCAAACTTCGAAGCCCCTGTTTTGTTGCAAGCGGCAATTCTTGCAAACAAGAAAATAAATAAGGGGGCATCAATAGTTTTTATAGCCTCAAAAGCATATGAGTTGCCAAGTGTCGGAAATGCAGTTTATAGCGCAAGCAAGGGTGCTATTGTTTCTTATTCAAAGTGTTTGGCTTTAGAATTAGCCCCCCGTCAAATACGCGTTAATTGTATTTGCCCAGCAATGGTTTGGACAAATCTAATTCTTCAAGATGCCTTGACTAAGGAAGAACTTGAAAGCGCTCAAAAAGCTTATCCGTTAAAGCGTTATGGAAATCCAGAAGACATTGCTAATTTGGCAATTTATCTATTAAGTGGAGCCTCATCTTGGATGACTGGCTCCGCAATAGATTTAACCGGTGGAGCGTTGGTACTGTAACAAGGTGACTATGGCGTACATAAAGGCAATATCGTATTATCTCCCTGAACAGGTTCTAACAAATGAAGAGCTTGTAAAAGAATTCCCTGAATGGAGTATGGAAAAGGTTGCTGCGAAAGTCGGTGTGGATTCTCGCCATATTGCGGCAAAAGATGAAACTGCAGGAGACCTGGCCGAAAAAGCCGCAAAGAAACTATTTGCGGAATACTCCGTTGATCCGAAATCAGTAGATTTCCTTTTATTATGTACGCAAAGTCCAGATTATTTTTTACCATCAACAGCTTGTATTTTGCAGCATCGCTTAGGAATTCCGACATCTGCAGGCGCTTTTGACTATGACTTGGGCTGTTCTGGTTGCGTTTATGGTTTAGCTATTGCAAAAGGTCTGATCGCCGCCGGAATTGCAAAGAATGTTCTATTATTAACAGCTGAAACTTATAACAAATATCTGCATCCGCAAGATAAGAGTAACCGCTCGATTTTTGGTGATGGTGCCGCAGCATGCTTAATTTCTACGGAAGGAATTGCTGAAATTGGCGAATTTGTTTTAGGTACAGATGGCAGTGGAGCCGATAATTTGATATTGAAAAGGGGGGGCGCTCGTCAACCAGATGCCAATGGCCATAAGGAAGAAGACGATGACGGACACGTCCGTCGAGACGACTTCCTTTATATGGGTGGAGGAGCTGTTTTTAATTTCACCCTTGATGTTGTTCCGCCAATGATGCAGCAAATTTTAGAAAAAAATAAACTTTCTACAGATAATGTGGATTATTATGTTTTCCATCAGGCCAACAAATTTATGCTTTCGACCATCCGCAAAATGTGTGATTTGCCAAAGGACAAATTTTATATCAATTTAGCTGAAACAGGAAATACAGTTTCCTCAACGGTGATGATTGCCCTGAAAGATTGCTTGGATAATGGGACAATTTATTCTGGCATGAAAGTGATGATTTCCGGCTTTGGCGTAGGTCTTAGCTGGGGCGGAACGATGTTGAAGTTTTAGCGTCTAAAAAATTTTTTAAAAAAATAATAAAGTTTTTCATGCAAGGACATTTTCTTGAACAAGCCTGGGTATTTCTGTTTTGCTTTGAAGAAAAAGCCTTGTTTCAGCAATAAATTAAATTTTAACCAATCTATCCTATGAGAAACTGATTCATACTTATGGTCAGTCCATTCGTCGAATTCTTCATAGAAACTAATAACATTTAGACGATTCGCAACATTTCGTTTACAATCCGCATTTGTTTTCGACCAGGATCCAAGAACACCACGCCTATAGGCACTCATAACCTCTCCGGATCTAAAAATAGGTCCTTTAAATTTAAGATATGCAGCAAGCTTTACATCTCCAGGAGCCAACGAACAACTGAAAAAAAGAGGAATGTCTAAATATTCACAACTTCTACACATTAAGGAACTTGCGTGATAACGTTCAGCAAGATTATCTATAGTTAACACAGCATCTTTTTGAGAAAACATTAGATGATCTTTTTTTCTATTGTTTAGTTCAATAAACAAGGTATTGTGAGCGCAAGCAACGTATTCTTGATGAGACTCCAAAAAATCCACTTGTTTTTGAAGCTTCTTGCAGTCTATCCAATAATCGTCACCTTCACAAAACGCAAAATATTTTCCACAACATTCAGAATCAATAATTCGTTTCAATGATCCGTCATTTTTCGAATATTGATTTTCCGTTTCATAAATGGCTTTGATGATATGTGGAAATCTAGATTCATATGTTCGAATAATATCAGCAGTTTCATCCGTAGAAGCATCATCATGCACTACAATCTCAAACGGGAAATTCGTTTCTTGCATCAAAAAAGATTCCAATGCACATGCAATATAAGGTGCATGATTGTATGTAATACAACGAACGGATACTAAAGGAGATGCAGACCGATTCCAATTCAACATAATATGATTTTCAGTCAATTCACGCATATTTTCCTGCATTTTCTATTATTCCTCAAAGACATTTTTTCACAAAACAGCCTTTTTTAAACTTGTCATCAAGCATAACAATATATAGACAAAAAAATACCCACAATTAAGCATAAAAGAATCTTTTCCGTAATCCATAGAATTATCAAAAGAAAAAGCCGAAAATTCCCTTGTAGAATTCGATATCCAAAACGGGCCTCGTCCATAAGACAATGGATATTTTTCAAAAGGCTCCCTATATGCATCTATATAGGTAACCTTATTATTTTGGACTTGATTGATGATCACTTGGTGCTCGTTAATTTTTTTTGTCTTATTAATTATAACAAGATTTGTTTTTTCGTTTGCAAATAAAATATTATGACACAAAGTTCCTGACAAAGCAGCAACCGTCGTTGCATTATTTATATAATATATTTGCTGATCTAAGGACAATTCTTCCATAAAAAGCGAAACAAAGCCGTTCTTGTTGAAAGCATCCTCGATTCCTTTTTCTCCAACTTCTTTACATTTATACCATTTAAAACGCCTTCGCGACAAATAAACCTTATTATAAGGGACGCAATTAATATTAATATTATTGCTTACAACATTAAATATTTCACGAAATTCTTTTGTATAATAACCTCCACATAAATACGAGGCTTCGGGAATTATAATCTTTCTATATCGGGTTGGTTCCGTTACTAATAGCAATCGATTTTCATCTATACCAATCAATTGCAAAAATCTTAGGTAATTCCCAGCGATTTCGCCGGAATCAGATGTATAAACAATCTTGTAAGAATTTTTATGGTAAAGAAAATACCACAATCGAGGAACAAAATCTACAAGAAAATGCCCCCATTGTTTATGGAAGAGGCCCAAGTAAATCACATTTTCGTCATATTCTTTTATTTTATGACTATCAAATGAATACGAACTATTAAAACGATCTTTTGTTTTTCCTAATGCAATACATGCAGAAAGCTTTACATAATTTCCACTTTTATCAACGATTCCTCCAATTCCGTGTAACGGGCCATTTGGCGGAGATTTTTTTCTTGGAAGGAATATTCCGCTTTCAACTTCTTCAACTTTAAGTTTTCTTTCAACTAAGTAGTCTCGGCTTATTAATTCAAGGAAATCGCTTTTATACTCAGAATCACGAATATAAGAAGTATCAACCATATTAATCACCTTAAGGCATTGTTATTTCAGCGTTTCCAATTGATTTTTAATTTTCGAAGAGCAAATTCCAGGAGTCCTTGAAAGTTTTACAACTTCTTTGCCGTTTTCATGGCACCATGAAATTGCTCTTTGAAAGCCCTCATGATTTTGATCACCGCCAACAGCAAAAACATCAAAGTCAACTTTTTGCAAAATCTTATCAACATCTTGATACACAATTACCTCATCAACGACTCTAAGAGCCTTCACAAGATCTATTCTTTGCTCCGTTGTGTAGAGAATATTCGCATCTGGTTTCGTTTTAAGAATAGAATTGCCATCTTGAACAGCTACAATGAGATAATCACCGCATTTTTTTGCATTTTCAAATAAACGTAAATGCCCTAGATGGAAATAATCAAAAACCCCAACCGTAATAACTTTTTTCATAATAAATCCCTCTTACTTGTAAATTCAAACGCCGAAAGATCACACCATTTTTTTTTCAATAATATCTCTTGCATTATATACAATACTATTAGCTCTAACAAGCCCTTTTATTATAGTTCCAGCGCCAATGACACAATTGTCTTCAATGTTTGAACCTTTTAAAATCATAACATTTGCACCAATCCAAACATTCTTTCCTATATATATATCAGCCGCAGTAAATTCATCTTTTTTAAAGCCATTTGCATCATATTTATGATCATGATCATAAATACAAACATTCGGCCCAATAGAAGAACCATCTCCAATATATATATGTTTTTTTGCAACTATAATTGTATTCCTATTAATAGTAACATTATCTTTTATGGTTATTTTTCCCAAATTAGACGCACAGACAAAAGCATTTTCATTAATCAAACATTTGCCCAGCTCAACAAGACCTCTTTGCGAAATCTTTATGGAGGCGTTTTTCCTTATTTCAAATTTACTTCCAATAAGCCTTTGCCCATACTTTATCTTAATAATGATTTTTTTCAGCATCTTAAACATTGTCTGTCACCTCCTTAATATCACCTTATTTCCCATTTCGAATTCAAAACTTAATGGTCTGTACTTAGAAAAACCTGCACCACTGAAAAAAGTCATTTCACCAAAATACAATTTTCCATTAATTATATAAAAATCAACACGTACTTCAGCAAAAGGAGCAGCTAATTTTCTCGCACAAGACAACATTTCTTCTAATACAACAGGTCTGGGGACAGCAGGCCCCTTCGGGAAACTAATTTCCACATCTAAAAGAGTCCAATTAGTGTCATAAATATTACGCCGATGTTCACCAAATCTATCTAAATCAACCTGAATCATATATGGTTCTCCTGCAATCGTAAAAACCTTATAATCCTCCAATTGTCCCGTTGCTAAATTTTCCATATATTGCTCACAAATAATTTTAGGAGGTATATTTTTATAATGATATTCTCTCAATTTTCTATAGTACTTTTCTTTAAGCCATTTATTCAACAATCGCGTCGTCTTCTCTTTATCGAACAAAGCTTTGTCTTTACATATTATATTATATTTCGCCCCATGATTACACTTAAGTACAAATTGACTAGGCAATTTATCATAGTCAATATCTTCTGCTTTGTCATATACACCTATAACTGGTATAAGATACGATGTTCCTATCACCGAGGCAACGAAATCTCTTACTTGGACCTTATCTGCACATGTTGAATACAAGGGATTCCTGTCGTACAGTTTCATCCATTGGAGTTTTTGATTAAAACTTACCGGTTTTTTCCAATTCATACTGTACCCAGTCAATCTTTTAAAACGCAAAGACAAGTACAATCTATCTGGTAAATACTCTAAAATTTTCCAAACAAATCTATTTAATTTGAGCATCATTTTCCTCTAATAAATTTAATGTTGCTTGATACACGCGTTCGCAATTTTTATCATCATACGGAATAAAAAAATTCTCTGCTCTTTTCTTGTACATTTCATCCATGTTCATATTTTGATTTATGACATGCTGTATATATTCAACAAGGTCTTCTTTAGTCTTTACTAAAGGGCCAAAAGCATCTCTCTCATAGGAAAAATAGCCTTCTTTATAATGTTTATTTCGATACTCTTCCAAATCAAACTGATAAAAAGCCATTGGTTTTTTCATATAACCATAATCGAAAAAAACACTTGAATAATCTGTAATTAACATAGATGATTGAATTAACAAATTTTGGACATCATACTCTCCCCGCCTGCAAATTGTCACAGAATCATTAGCTACAGATTCAAATGCCCCCACATATGGTTGGAACGTATAATGTAAATAGAACATAAGTTTATATCCATTCTTGGCAGCACAATCAATCAGATCTTGATCAGTCAATAGATTTTGATAGGCCTCATAATATGCGCTTTCTTTAAATTTTTGCATTTCTTCATCTGTGGCTTTAACTTTAGACGAATCTGAGGTTTTAAGCCAAGCTCTAAAAGTTGGCATAATAAGAATAATTTTCTTCGGTTTAGGCAAATTATGTAAAGAATCGAAACGACAGAACCCAGTTAAAGCAATGTTTTTATCCGGATAATGGAACTGTTTTTTTATTTCATCATATTCTGGTTTTGCCCCAGCAATATATAAGTCAAAACCAACTTTACGGAAATTAAACGATCCTGGCCTAAAATCTTTCGAAATACCATGTTTTAGATTGATCTGTTTTTGATTTTTTCGTTTATAAACACAAAAATGTCGTAATCCAATCACGTCATCAAAGGGGATTAATCCATGAACCTGACTACACGCACGAATTTTAGCTGAAATATAATAGACGCAGTGCTTAAATGATCCATAATCAACAACTTCTCCTAAATCAGCTACTTTTTTTCTATCAACACTATCTTTTGAAATTGCATAAACGGCTTTAATTTCAGGATGATTAAGCCTCAAATATCTAAAAAAATGATAGCCGTTATCTCTAGCTTCAGTTTTCTTTTCACCAACCAGCCATATATTTTCTTGCAGCAATTTTCGACCAAATAATATTGTATAAAATTGACTCAATATAAATTTTGAAATCGAAAAAAGATAATGTAATACATTCATATAAATCTATTCCTTCGCCACTTCAAACATGGAATAATTATGAGATAAAATGTACAACAGATGCATAATCATAAGAAGACCTATATTATAGTACAATATTTGTCCAACACAAATAAACGCCAACACAATAAATAATGATAAGACATTTACTAGTAATAATTTATTCGCTCTATTTTTAAACATTTTTATAATCTTCCAAATTTGCAAACCCCAAATACAATATGCCCAGAAAGCTCCGATAATTCCTGTGCATGCCAAAATTTCAACATAGGTATTATGAGAATATTTTCCATTAAACGAGAATATTTTATAATTATTCAGTCCAACACCAAATAAAGGATGATTTTCAAATACTAAAAAAGCATCTTTTATCAAATCAGAACGTTCTGTATTAGACGACAACATTTCCATTCTAGCATTCATCAATTCAAATGCAGAAAGAAAAGCATCACCGAAGCGATTGACAACAAAAATAGGGACGAAAAACAATAAAGCAATAACCAATGAACGATAAATAAAATTCATTTTTCTTAAAAACGGAATCAATCCAAAAATTGCCCACATTGAAACAATAATCAAAACCCCAATGAACGCTTTTCTAGAAGCCGTATTAAGTATTACATACACAAATAGTGCAAATAAAATTACATATATCACAATCATTAATGGTTTAACTTTTTTCGTTGTAAGCAAAAAAATCAAGCCCCAAACGCAAAACATAAGAAAGACCGCCAATGTATTAGCATTTGTAGCTTCATTAAGCGAAATCCGAACTATTTTTCCAAAAGTATATCCACCACTTTTTATTATATACAAGCATAAAATTACTCCTGAAAGCACCCAAGAATATACAAACCAGTTTACGTTTTTTTGATTTATTGTAATATTAAGCATTGAATATCCAACAATTAATGAAAGCGAAAGTGTCTTCAATGCATCAAAAAAGAATTCTTTGTTGTCTGCAACAATTATTCCAGTAACTGCAGATGCAACAACTAAAAGGCCTTCTAAAATAATGACACCATTGACATTAAAACGAAAATTATCACATATTAATGTAAAAATAAAAAGCAATCCAACAATCATCCATACAAGGTTGGAGCTAATCCACCCTATAGGTTCCAACGCTCTAGAGAATACAATGTATAGACCACCTAGCCATAATTGTATTGTCTCAAAAGCAATCAAAGTTTCGCTATTATTCTCTATTAATTTCAAAATATTATATTTCCGCTTAAATGACAAATTCTCTTTTCTATAGGAGGCAACTGCATATAATCACCATACATTTTCCCTAAATAATAGTCCGAATTATTCATTATCTCGTACATTCTATTTTCAAATTCAACATCCTTTGTTGGCAATAGTTTATCAACATCAAACGTCAAAAACATTGTATCCGACATTTTATAAGCATAACATGTGCATGTGTTAGTCTTTTTATTTTGATATTTTTTATAATGATTGCTACACAATTTATAAACGAAACCTTCGGGAATTAACCTCACGAAACCACGCACAATTCGACGTGCAATATTTTCATTCTTTGGTTTTCGCTGCCTTAATGCATACAACTTGTTTAGTCTTCGAGCCTTTAATATATCTTTTTTTGCTTTCTCAAAATCATCCGCAACATAATCAAATGGAAATATATCAACGAAAATACCTTGGTGCATTTTCGCATTTTCATTTCGATGCTCAGGAAAAAAAGTATTGTTGATTCGAATTTTGGCGCTTAATTTTGAATATTCTTTATCGGTTTCAGATGTCTGAAGAAAGAATTTCTCATTCAACTCGCTTTTGGCAATTTCAATAAACCGTTCATAATCATCTCTAAGCATACCGATATCAGCATCGTCATCCCATGGAATAAAACCTTTATGTCTGACAGCTCCTAAAGCCGTTCCACTATCCAAAAAATATGCAATTTTATTTTTTCTGCAAATTCGATCAATTTCGTCTATGATCATCAACAATCTTGAATGAAGTTTTTTTAGCATTTCTGCATTCATAAAATCCCCAAGCCATTATTATAATTTTTTTAAAAATCCTCTAAACATATTCTTCATGGCAACTAACATTGTCACATTAGATATATACAGGTTCCGCTTAGTGAACGCCGTGTACAAACAATACAAGAAGCCAAAAAAAGTTCCCAGAATTCTTCTACTCACAGTTCCACATTGCACAAAATAGTGTTCATTGTAACCATGAAACCATTTTGAGTCCGTTTGCATAACTTCACCTATACAAATAGGGACATAGTATATATTTAAACCTTTCCGCAAACAGTCATAAAGAAACTTATTTTCCTCTCCATACCCCTGGGGTGTTCCTGAACCAAGTTTTTCATCAAAATGAATGCAGGAATTAACTACTTTTGCCCTATTAAATGTTATTTGCCAGCTTGACATCTTTAGGGCTTTAATATACCCGACTTTGCACTCTTTTTTGGAATATTTTTTTGTTGGACTTTTTACTTGGAAACATATGACATCTGCTTTTGGGTTTCTATCATACGCTTGTAATATTTTACTTTCATAACCATTGTATAGAGTTTCGTCATCGTCAGCTAAAAGGCAATAGCAACCATTTGCGTTATCTAAAGCCATATTTCGGCTTCGACTTAAACCTCTTTGTTTTGTTGAAATACACCTTATTTTTTTTGTTGCATGCTCTAGATAAGCAACATCATCCTTATCGCATTGGTTGATTATCAAGCAATCAGATTCAATCCCTGTTTTTTTCGCTATTGAAAAATCTTTTTGGTGCATTGCTGAGATCAACACTTCAACATTAGACTTGCCCATAAGAGCTCCTGCATACATAAATGCCATAACCAGAATTAATTATACAACTGCGTCAGAATTTAGTACTTCATAAATTCTTTTCTTCCACAGTCCATACCACATGTTCCAACAGGCGTACCAAAGGGCAACCGGAGCAGGTTTACCATCACACATATGGAACAGGTCGTAATGACTGCGGAGTTTCTTGCTCAATTTGTCGTGACTAATGCTTTTCTTGCGAATCCTGTACTTCGCTAGATTTTCCTTGAGCAAGTGTGCTTCTGTTCCAGGTTTCTTGTACAGTTGCAGGCGAATGGCGTAATCATTGTTTTTCTTGATGTCCTTAATTTGGATTAAGCCAAAGTGTTTGGCGCTGTACATCATGGTCAATTGGCCAATGTAGTCGTAGTTGTACATTTTGCGCTTGTTAACAACTCTGGGGCCAGTCACATAGATGTTTAAGGGTTTGTCCTCTTCGTCAATCTTCTCGTATTCCGTGTAAGAGAGTACATACCCATGTTCTTGCATGAATCCAATCTGTTTCACCAACTTTAGCGGAGTCCACAGATCATCGGAATCAAGGAAGGCAATCCATTCCCCCTGGGCTTCGCGCAAAGCCCTGTTTCGGGTCAATGCGGCACCCAGATTCTTTTCATTGTGGAAATATTTGATGCGCGGGTCCTTCAGGAACGGTTCTACAACAGCATCGGTATTGTCTGTAGAACAATCGTCCACTATCAAGAGTTCCCAATTCTGGTAGGTCTGGTCAATAACGCACTGGATAGACTCTGCAATAAACTTTGCAGTGTTCCAAGAGGGCATAATAATCGAAACAAGACCTTCTACCATAATTCTACCCGCAATCAGTTATAATCCTTCCCCAACACGGCAAAAACAGTCCTGGGCATAGTCAACATGTCTCTAAAGAAGTTGAACTTCTGTACAGATTCTAGGTTCCACTTCATCTTTGCCGGCAAAACTTCTTCTATGTAAACCTTGTCCACGTCATCGGCGGCGTTCAAGAGTTTATCTTCGTCCTTGTAGCGTATGCTAGCTTCGCTGGTGATTCCTGCCGGCATCAACAAGGTCGCCATGTATTCGGGCTTGTACTTTTCCACGTACTTCACGGCTTCGGGCCTTGTGCCCACAAAGCTCATGTCGCCATTAAGCACATCGAACAGTTGTGGCAACTCATCGAGCCTTAGGCTACGCAGTTTCGCACCTACTCTCGTGATTCGGCTGTCGTTCCCAACGGTCACTGCAGAACCGATTTTGTCGGCGTTGCTTACCATGGTGCGGAACTTGTGGATTCTAAAGTGCTTGCCGTTGGTGGTAACGCGTTCCTGGCGGTACAAAACCGGGCCCTTGCTGTCTAGCTTGATCATGACAGCTATAACAGCCATGGGAATCGCAAGAATCACAAACAGAATCAAGGCTACAGCCAAGTCAAAGCAACGCTTCAAGGCCAATTGGCCACGGCGCTTTGCCAGAATGTCGTAATACCTGCGAACTTCGTCGCAGCGCATTTCGGCAGGCAGGTTGTCCCACTTGGCTAAAGCCACCTTATACCTCGTATTCCTTGATGGTCTTCACGAAGGTTTCAACAATAAAATCAACCTGTTCGTCGGTCAGCAGCGTATGGAGCGGGAGCGTAATCTCGTTTGCGAACTGGGCGTAAGCATTCGGGTAGTCCTTGATGTCAAAGCCCAAGTTCTTGTAGGCGGTCATCATCGGGAGCGGCTTGTAGTGCACGTTGGTCGCGATCCCCTGTTCCGCCATTTTCACAATGATTTCGTGGCGCTGTTCGGCGCTGATTCCCGGAATGCGCGAGAGGTACAGGTGTCCGCTGGAATAACTGTCGTTTGTAGCGTGCGGCAAGGTCTTTACTCCGAGCGGCTTGAGCGCGGCATCGTACTTTTCGATAATCTGGTGACGGCGTTCGAGAAGGCCCGGGTAGCGTTCCAACTGTTTGAGACCAATGGCCGCCATGATGTCGGTCATGTTGCACTTGTAGTTGGGGGCAACAATGTCGTATTCCCAGGCGCCGAGCTGCGTCTTGGCCAGGGCGTCTTTCGACTGGCCATGCAGAGAAAGCAACTGGAACTGCTTGTAAACGGCTTCGTTATCGATAAAATCGCGGGTGCGCCACGTAGCGGCACCGCCTTCGGCCGTGGTCAGGTTCTTGACGGCATGGAAAGAGAAACTGGAGAAGTCGGCAATTTCGCCGGCCACCTTGCCGTGCCACTTTGCACCGAATGCATGGGCACAGTCTGCCACCACGATCACGCGACCAAAGCCCTTCTGGATTTCGTTATTCGGTTTGAACAGGGCCTTTTTACGTTCAACAATTTCAAAAATGTGGTCGTAATCGCAAACCACGCCGCCGATATCCACCGGAATAACCACCTTGGTCTTTTCAGTAATGGCGTTTTCGAGGGCTTCGTAGTCCATTTCGAAGGAATCCTTGGCGGTGTCCACGAACTTGACGGTCGCGCCGCAATGGATTGCCGGGCTAGCCGAAGCAGTGTACGTGTAGGCAGAGGTGATTACCTCGTCGCCAGGGCCAATGCCCAAAATACGCAAAATCAGTTCAAGGGCTGCCGTAGCAGAGTTCAAACAGACAGCCTTGTCGGTATGGCACACCTTGGCAATTTCAGCTTCGAATTTCTTTGTTCTCGGACCCGTGGTAATCCAGCCAGAGCGCAAGGCCTCGCAGACTTCTTCAATTTCCAAATCAGTGATATCAGGAGGAGAAAAAGAAATCTTCATACGCGCCGCAACCTTCGGTGTTACCCGGCCTTTTTTGCGCTTAGCGACCACCGCTGCGCCCAGTCCGACCGGAATGTGAATTTATTCTGAGCAAATATAAGTAATTTTTACGTAACTCAGGGTGAATTGAGCCCATTTTATCACAGAAATCTTACTTTTTTGCGTAAAACGCTACGCAACCTCGATATCCAGTTTGCTTTCAGTATAGCGCTTGACCACAGAGTTGAGCAGAGTCTGGTATGGAATGCCAACGCGCTCTGCCTTCGCCTTGAACGCTTCCAAGACACCCGGATCAAAACTTGTCCCGACTTTGGTCTTGCGCTTCTTGACCATGGCTACTGCCGCGGCCATCGAGGGAACCTTTTTCATACGCACGCCCGCGTTATCACCCGTTTCCTCGTATTCCCTTTCAAGGGCCAAAGCAAGTTCTTTGTCTGTCATATTTTTACCTCCTAGGGAAAAGCGTAATCAATGTACAATTCTATCTAGATATTGTCAAGATATTTCAAGCATTCACCAACCCTGCCTCCGCTCCCCAACCACCCACCCCCTATGCGTTAGACCCGGAATCAACCTGTCGGAAATTCCGACAAATTCTGGATCAATAAAGTCTATCAAAAAAAACACCCGAATCCAGCGGATCCGGGCACGAAAGTTTTCGGGGAAGGGGGAAAGAGTTCTGCTACTTCAGGGCGAGCATCGCCGAAATCACACTATCCGGCACGTTCTGCGAACGCAAGAAATCAGCGCGCTTAGAATCTCGAGCGGCATTGTCAGCTTCGTTCTTTTCGCGTTCCTTCTTGATTCCTTCATTCACGAAGTGCTCAGCGAAGGTTTCGTAACCCTTGTTCGCGACAATTTCAGGCCTGTCCATTTTGAGGTACCCCCGCTTGTAAGGCCATTTCCACAAAAAGTAGGAAAGAGCCTGTTTAATGAAGTCCTTCCCCTTGTCAGTATTTTGCCACTTGAGCAAACGCATCGCAGCCTCGCGGAAGGAAACTGAAAACTGCTGAGCATTCCAAATATACTTCATTGCCGTGAGCGCGACAAGAGTAAAGGGCGAAAAGTCCTTCAATTCTTCGTCATCAACAGCATGCCCCACGTCTAAAAAGATTGTCTTGAACGGATAACCAATATCATGATAGAACTCGGGATATTCAGCATAATGCGTTTCCGCAAGCGGATCCCAATCATTCTCACCGTTATAGACAATGAAGGCAACCACGGGCACGTCCTTCTTGCGTTCCAGATACAGGTGATGATAGTATTCCGAAATCTGTTTCATCACTTCACTATCCTCGCTAGACTTGTGCTCAGCGATAATCCCCACGTAGAGCGCCGCAGTACCCCCTTCCTTGATATTCGCCTCAAAAACGAGGTCCGAGTAACCCACATGCTTGTCACTGGAGAAGTTCTCGTTCGCACCACGGAGCGTTGACAAGTCAATGGTGTCGAGAAACGCCTTGAGCGTAGGGTCGTGACGAGAGAAGAGCGTCAGGAGCTCCGCCATACGCTTCGGGTCAGCGAAGGCAAAACGCAAAAAGCGATCGTGCGTAAAGTTGCTACCATCCTCTACGGAATCGAGGATTACCTGAAGTTCATGGGCTATGTCACGAACAACAGCATCCGGGGATTCCATCGAAGCATTATTTTCAATATTTTCTTTTTCAGACATTAGCGTGTCCTTGTTTTAGGGTGGCCCTACGGGCACTCCCGTAAGGCGACAGAGAGTTTCGTCCCTATCTATACCTAACACGCTTTTTTCAGCGTTCCGACGCCGAAATTTTTGTAAAACTTTTGTAAAAACAGGATTCGCGCCGAGATCCCCTGCCGCGATCAACTGCGGCAACGATCGTGACCCCTTGGGGCGGAGACAGGTGCCGCGAGCAAGCGAGCGGCGCCTGGCGCCGTTTTACGAGATTCGCGGGAGCCGCGAGGTGAAGCGCGGACCCGTAAAATAGAGCGTGACGGCGCGGAGCGCTAGCGCAGCGCCGGGCCGCCCACCCAGCCTCCGCTCCCCAACCACCCACCCCAAAAATCAGTACGTAAGGAATCCTTACCTACAGCAAACGAAACATCTCAATTATAAAGAAATTCTTTAAAGTTCAAAAATTTTCATAAAACATCTTGACAACCCGCCACAAGTAGTGCACATTTGTTCACATGAACGAAATTTTGCTGTACAAGACCGATAACGCCGAAGTAAAAGTCGAAATAATGCTCCGCAACGAGAATCTTTGGCTTACCCAGGCCAAGATGGCAGAACTTTTCGATGTGCAGAAGGCGGCCATCTCAAAGCATCTGAAAAATATCTTTGCCGACGGCGAATTGCTGGAGTCGTCAGTTGTTTCCAAAATGGAAACAACTGCTTCTGACGGCAAGAACTACCAAACCAATATCTATAATCTCGATGCAATTATCGCGGTGGGCTACCGCATCAACTCCAAAAAAGCGACCATGTTCCGCATCTGGGCGACACAAATCCTGAAAGAATACATAATTAAGGGATTCGCCATGAACGACGATCGCCTAAAGGACCCGCAGAACTTCTTTGGCAAGGACTACTTCGAGGAACAACTTGAGCGCATCCGCGAAATCCGGGCTAGCGAACGCCGTTTTTACCAGAAAATCACGGACATTTACGCAAAATGCAGCGCAGACTACAGTCCCGACAGCCAGATTACGCAGGATTTCTTCGCGACAGTCCAAAACAAATTGCACTACGCAGTCACACACCAAACGGCTGCAGAAATAATCTACACCCGTGCCGACAGCAAAAAAATGAACATGGGGTTGAGGGATACCCTGAACAGAATCGTCACCATGTACCTGGACTACGCCGAACTACAGGCAAAACGCGGGCAAGTCATGTACATGAAAGACTGGGTACAAAAGCTCAACGCATTCTTGCAATTCAACGAACGCGACATTCTCGAGGACAAAGGCAAGGTCACACATGAAATCGCAAAGGCCTTCGCCGAAGGCGAATTTGAAAAATTTCGGATAATCCGCGACGCTAATTACAAGAGTGACTTTGACATGCTCATGGAGGCCACCGCCTCTTACCGCGCATAAAACAAAGCACCCGAATCCAACGAGATCCGGGCACGAAAACTTTCGGGGGAAAGGGGGGGGGCTGCTACTTCAGCGCGAGCATCGCCGAAATCACGTTCTCTGGCACGTTCTGCGAACGCAAGTAGTCGGCCCGTTTGGTGTCGCGAACAGCATTGTCTGCATTATTCTTTTCGCGCTCATGTTTAGCGCCGTTCGCTTGGCCCTTCAAGAAGGCTTCGGCTTCGAGAACCTCGTATTCATGATGATCGAACATGTTTGCCTCCAGTGCTTTCAAAAGTTCAGGGTTCACGCGACTTACGCGCAGACGGTCAAGTGCATTCGCAAAGATTGGGTCTTCCGTTTCGGGAACCTGGAGAGGTCCTCTCGAAATGAGTCGGAGCCAGAAATCTTCGCGAGTTTTCACGCCTTTACGCAACTGCAAAAAGTTGGGCAGGTCTACTACAATATACCTATTTTTCCGCGAAATGGGAAGAGCGTTCCCCGACTTGACTTCGTATTCACTGTATGTTAACCACACATCCTTATAAATTTCCTTTGACCGGAGTACCGGATTGTTGCAAAGCCAAATGGATACCGTTTCCGGAAGTTCATAGTAACGGTACCTGCGTTCTTCTTCCGGCAGGCCCATGAAATAGTCTGAACGGTTGAACTCGTACTTGCCGCGCAGCGTGAGGTACGAATTGTAAAGCTGCATACGGTCGAAAAAGAACGAGTGCACTTTATTCTGCATCTCGATGTTAAGATACCGATTGTCCCGGGTATGCACCCAGACGTCAAGACGCGCGGGGTCATTTTCAGGCATAAAGATGTCGATGGGTTTCTCGAATTCATATTCGAGGTCAACAATTTCATGGTCATGGTCCAGCTGGAGCAAGCTGTTGAGCACATCGCGGATTGTGTCCTTGTCGTCCATCAAGATGCGGAAGGTCGCCGCGTATTTGGGCAGCAGGAATTCTTCGCCCCGTTCGTTTTTAACGATGTAATTTTTGGTCGGTTGATTGGTTGCAGACATGTATTTTCCTTTCGGGTTAAGTTATGGCACACCCCCTTATTACTTAACACGCTTTTTTCAGCATCCCGATGCCAAAATTTTTGTAAAACTTTTGTAAAAACGAGAATATTTTCTACATTAGCGGGCAATGAAACATTTAATCTCGAAAGAAGGCTTTGAAAAGTTCAAGGCGGAATGGGAACACCTCAAGTACGTAGAACGCCCGGCCATGATCAACCAGGTGCAGGCGGCAGCGGCCGAGGGCGACCGCAGCGAAAACGCGGCCTACACGTACGGGCGCATGCGCGTGCGCGAGATTGACCGCAGACTCCGCGAATTGGACCGCATTCTAGACGGCGCCCAGGTGGTGGAATCGCAAGCTAGCGACGACGGCACCATCCGCTTTGGCGCCACGGTCAAGATGAAGGACATCAAGACCAAGCGCGAACGCACCTACAGCATCGTAGGCGAAAAAGAGATCGACCCGCTGCAGGGGCGAATCAGCATGAAGTCGCCTGTGGGCGAGGCTCTGATGGGCAAAAAACAAGGCGACCAAGTGCAAGTTCAAGCACCCAAGGGAGTGATAACGTATGAGATTATTGAGGTTTGCTACTAACCCATGTTCATCGATACGCATTGCCATTTAGATTCTTACGAACAGCATTCGGGCGAAGCACTGGATTCGCTGCTTGCAAGGCTCCCCCACGACGCCGATAAAAACGTGCAGCTGCCCGAGGCGTTTGTCCATGTGGCATGCGACCCGGCAGACTTTGAACGCGCCAAAGAAATTTCCGAAAAATACCCGAACGTGTACGCCGCCTACGGCATTCACCCGGAATACGTAGAGACCGAAACTGCCGAAGACGAGGCTCGCCTCCTTGAATACCTGAAGCACCCCAAGTGCGTGGCGTGCGGCGAATTCGGACTCGATTACCACTACGGCGCCGACACCAAGGCCGAACAGGTCAAGCTGTTCGAGCGGCATCTGGAACTCGGGCTCAGATCGGGCAAGCCGCTGGTTTTGCACCTGCGCGAAGCCGATGACGACGCGCTTGCCGTGCTGCGAAACGCCGACTTGCGCGGCTCCAAAATCCACGTACACTGCTTCACGGGCTCGCCTAAATTCTGCGGGCAGCTGCTGGACCTCAAGTACCGCGGCGCAAGTATTTTCGTGGGCTTCACGGGAATCGTCACCTTCAAGAACGCACAGAACGTGCGCGACGCTGCAGCGCTCGTGCCCATGGACCAAATGCTCCTGGAGACCGACTCCCCCTACATGGCACCTGTCCCCTACCGCGGCAAGCCCTGCCATTCGGGCTATATACCCTACATTGCGGCAGCACTCGCCCAAGTAAAACAAATCCCTGTAGAGGATCTCTACAGGGCCTGTCGCGAAAACACTCGCCGTTGTTACGGGATATAGCTTTCCCCCACGTAGCCTCTTTCGATAACCGGGATTTCTTTGCGCTTTTCGGCCACGGCGGTCGTGGCGGGCGCGTAATGTTCCTGCAGGTAGTCGCGTGCCTTTTCGGCAGAGAGCGGCTTGCTGAAGTAGAACCCTTGAATCAGGCGGCAGCCTTCGTCCCGCAAGAACTGCAGCTGGCTTTCGGATTCCACACCCTCGGCAATCAAGTCCAGATTCATGGACTTCGCAATGCCAATCACCATGCGGGCAAACGAGGCGTCTTCTTCGTCATCGGTCACGTGGTCAATGAACGACTTGTCCATCTTGAGCGTGTGAATCGGGAACTGCTTGAGGTAAGAAAGGCTGCTGTAACCCGTACCGAAGTCGTCGATCGAAATCTGGATGCCCATGCTCGAAAGGGCATTCATGATCTTCACCGTCTTTTCGGCTTCGCACACGGCGGTGTATTCCGTGATTTCGAGCTTGAGGTTCTTGGGGTTCAGCTGCGTTTCAAGCAAGACCTGCTTAATATCGTCGATCATGTTGTCGAGCGCAAACTGCTTAGCCGAGAAATTCACTGCCACCTGAATTTCGGTAAAGCCGGCATCCACCCACTTTTTGGCCTGCAAGCAAGCCATTTTCAAAATCTGCGCACCCAGCGGAATGATCAGGCCGGTTTCTTCGGCAATGGGGATAAATTCCGCCGGCGAAATAAACTTGCTCTTGGACTGGTTCCAACGCACAAGTGCCTCAAAAGCCACGATGCGGTTGCCGTCGGTAATATCGACAATCGGCTGGTAAAACAGCACAAATTCCTGCGCCTGAATCGCCTTGCGAATGTCGAATTCCAGCTTGTAAAGGCGCATGGCCTTTTCGCGGATGCCGCCGCTAAAGAACTGGATTCCGCCGTGGTTCACACTCTTCTTCATTTCGCGGAGGCTCGAAGTCACGTTCGCCATGATATCTTCGACGCAGTCCACTTCGCGGTTCAGCGCCACCGCCATCGAAACGCCAATGTAGAGTTCGCGACCATCGAGCTGGATCGGCTGCTTTACGGCGCTGTGAATGCGGCGCACAATCGACTTCACGTCGCTGTCGTCGTTCTTTTGAATGTCATGCAGCACAATGGCGAACACGTCAGGACCAATACGGGCAATGGTATCGCCCACGCGGCACTGAGCCTTAATGCGGTCGGCCACCACGCGCAGCACGTTGTCACCCACGTTAATGGAATAAGAGGTATTAATCGCGCCAAAGCGGTCAATATCCAAAAGCGCCACGGCGAACAGGTAGTCCGGTCGCTGCAGGGCCATGTCGACATCGACTTTGAGTTTTTCCAAGAAGAACTTGCGGTTGTAGACACCCGTGAGCGCGTCTTGGTACACGTAATAGTAGTTCTGCTTTTCCTGGGCCTGCTTGTCGGAATTTTCGTCGAGGGAACCCACAATGCGAATGGGGTGACCGTCTTCGTTCAGCTGCACGTGGCCCGAAATCACCAGCTTGTCGGCTTCGGCGGAATTGTCGAGCAGCGAAACAATCAGGTGGAACTTTTCGCCCGTTTCGAGCGCCAACTTTAGTTCTTCTTTAAAGCGGAGCCAGTCGCTTTCGACAATGCGTTCCTTGAGCAGGTCAAAAGAATCTTGAATGGGGCTCGCCTGGGCCTGCAACAGCTTAATGGCGCGCTTAGACCAGTAAACCTTGCCCGTTACGACGTCGAACGTCCAAAAACCGTTCGAAGAAACGTCCACCATCATCTGGAAGAGTTCGTCGCGCTCCATGAGGTCTTTCTTGAAGTCGCGGATAGGGGTCTGCGCGGGGGCAGGAACAGTAATTTCGACATCTTCGCGCATGCGCTTGCGGTTGCCGATAACCGGGAACCGGTACATCACGGCCACGACCACCAAGAAGAAATCAGCTAAAAAATAAGGAACAGCCCACAACAGACTGTCCTTAGTCGCTACGATTTCTGGAATAAAAGCAGCAAAGAAAACACTTGCCAAAACCAGCAAGAGTCGCAAAAAAACTTTCTCTTCAAATAATCTCATTTACCCAATTCCGTATGGGCTTAATATATAAATAAATTTTAACAGTGTAACTAAAAATTTTATGTTTTTTTTGATAGTGGATAGTTACACCGAAACAGAAAAACGGACCCGATTGGATCCGTTTTAATAGTGCCAAAGGGACTCGAACCCTTGTTACCGGCGTGAGAGGCCAGTGTCCTGGACCACTAGACGATGGCACCGAAATTCGCCATATTTAGCGATTTTGCCCGCCAAATATAGCAAACAGGTCAATTTCTGTCTAGCCCGGACTAGTCTCTGTAGAAGAGGTCGAGGTTGCTTTCGACAGCCGTGGAGTTTTCGAGATTGCTCACGTATTCGTTGAACAAGCTCATAGCCACATAGCTAGAGGCGTTTGCCACGTCACTCTTGACGGCGTTGTTCACGGCTTCTTCTTCAGGAGCCTTCTTGGAGAGCACCTTCACCATCACGGCACCGTTGTCGGTAGCGATAGCAGAGGACCATTCGCCAACCTTAGCGCCTTCGAGCACCTTGGCGAGGTGGGTGTTGCCGTAGCCGAAGCCCGGAACAAAGCCATCCACAGAGGCGGTAACCTTTTCGATTTCGACCTTTTCGATCTTGTTGGCGGCAACAGTGGCAGAGTCGGCGGCGCTGTCAGCCGGAGCCCAAGCCTTAATCTTGTCGGCAACGGAGTTCAGGTAGCTTTCGGCAGCGGCAGCGGACTTGTTGCGGAGCAGGGTGCTCTTGATGTTGTTGAAGTACAGGTCGAGGCTACGTTCGCCAGCCTTGAGTTCCTTGGACTTGAGGGCGACGACAACCCACTTGTTGTTCTTCATGATCGGAGAAACCTTGCTGGATTCTTCCGGAAGATTTTCATTCGGCCAAGCATAAGAGGTCAGGCCCTTGAGGTAACCGACGCCTTCGATCGATTCGCCGCGAGAAATCCAGTTAGAAGTATGAGTGTCGATGTTCTGTTCCTTGGCTGCTTCGGCGAAGGTCTTGCCGGCATCCACAGAAGCCTTGATCTTGGTGAGGATACCTTCGAGGCTGTCGATGGTTTCAGAAGAAGCGTTCACGACGAGGAGGATGTGAGCCACCTTCACGAGGTCAGCACCGGTAGAATCCTTAGACTTGCCGAGGCTCTTGATGATGTGGTAGCCAAAGCGAGTGCGAACCGGTTCAGAGACTGCGCCGGAGTCGAGACCGAAGGCAACATCTTCGAATTCTTTCACGTACACGCCGCGACCCACGTAGTCGTCGCTCAAGACGCCACCCTTTTCGGCGGTGCCGGCATCTTCAGAAGAAATGCGGGCCATGTCTTCGAACGTGGTGGTCGAAGAGGAATCGGTCAGCTGGTAGTAAAGCGTCATAGCGTATTCGCGAATACGGGCATCGTCACCAGCGGTAGCTTCGACCGGGAGGTAGGCGAATTCAAACTGAGCCATGTCCTTCTGCACGTAGAAGCTGTCGCGGTGGGCGTTGAAGTAGCCTGCCACCATCACGCTGTCCACAGAATTTTCGTCGACCTTGAAGTCGTTGTTAGAAGCAACTGCCACCTGCAGTTCGTAGTCGGTCAAGCGGCGGTTAACAGCCCAGCCAGCTTCCAAGGAAGTGGCATGCACAGAAGCGCCGACCAGCGCCTGCAGTTGACGCATCGGAATGGTGTTGACCTTGAGGTCTTCTTCGAGCTGCAGCATCACGCCCCAGCGGAAGGCTTCGGGAGTCTTGAGCCATGCTTCGTATTCAGCCTTGTCGAAGGTAGAATCGGTCATGAACTTCGGGAGCGTAGACACATAAGCCTGGTAGCGCTGCATAAAGTCTTCTTGGCTTGCAGACTGCTGCTGGATCATGCGGATGCGCATCTGGGCTTCCTGGTAAAGGCGGGCGCGAACGGCATCGGGGTTGCGGACGAATTCAGATTCAAGTTCGGCAACCGAGGCGCTCAGTTCGGCATTTTCGAACTGTTCGTTCAAGAGAATCTGGCGAACAAAGCTGCGGAACACTTCGGTGCGCAACTGGTTGTACTGTTCGTCTTCGAGGTGCTGGCCCTGGTACTGGTTCTGCACGATATTCTTGATGCGGGAGTCGAATTCGGCATAAGTGATCTTCTTGTCGTTGACGATGCCGACCGGATAGCTATGTCCCTGATTGGGCACACGGTCCATGGCCAAAAGGCCTACCACGATACCCGCGGCAAAGATAACGATAATCCACTTGGCTTTTTCATTAATCCACGTTAACATAGAGTAGACTCCATAGAAATTTTTGTCGGGCAAAATGTAGCAAAAAAAATCTATTTCTTTTATTTTGCATTCAAATAATGCCGAAATAGCGCTTTTTTTCTATCTATATACCACGTAAAGACAAAGTTTAGCCAACGGAGTTCGGTCATGTACGACATTTTGGTTCTGGGAGCAGGAATTTCTGGCCTAAGCGCAGCGTTGCACGCAGCAGAAAAGGGCCTTTCGGTTGTCATTCTCACTAAGGGTGCAAAGCCGGACGGTTCCTCAAACTACGCCCAAGGCGGAATCGCCACCGTTACCGAAAAGACGGACAAGTTCAAGTTCCACATTGACGACACGTTGGAAGCGGGAGCCGGCCTTTGCAAAAAGGAACCCGTGAACATTTTGACCAAGAGCGGCCCGGCGACCATTCAGCAGCTGGTCAAGTGGGGCGTGCAATTTACCCCCTCGCCCGTCGACAAGACTCAGTTTGACTTGCACCTGGAAGGCGGCCACAGCCACCACCGCATTTTGCATGCCGCAGACCTTACGGGTAAAGAAATCATGCGTGCACTGCTTTGCGAACTGCACAAGCACAAGAACATCCACTATATTGAAAACTGCTACATCAAGGACTTGATTTGCAAGGGCGAAGGCAAGGCAAAGCGTTGCGTGGGTGCAAAGATTATTCACCAGAAAACAGGCATTGTCGAAGACCTTTACGCAAAGGCTTCTATCCTTTCTACCGGCGGTGCCGGTCGTATCTGGCAGTACACCGTTTGCCCGCACGACAGCTGCGGCGACGGCATGGCGATTGCGGCACGCGCAGGTGCAGCCTTGCAGGATATTGAATTCATGCAGTTCCACCCCACGAGCCTTTATGCGCCGAGCCTCAAGAAGCCGTTCCTGATTTCGGAAGCGGTGCGCGGCTTTGGCGGAATCTTGAAGAACGACAAGGGCGAAGAATTCATGAACCAGGTGCACCCGCTGCACTCCCTTGCACCGCGCGACATTGTGGCACGCGCCATTCACAGCGAAATGCAGCGACTGGGCAAGCCGAACATGTTTATCGACTTGAGCGGTCGCACGCCGAAAGACATCAAGAGCCACTTCCCGAACATTTACGCGAAGTGCCTCGAGGCTGGCATCGACATTACCAAGCAGTGGATTCCGGTGGTGCCGGCCGCACATTACATGTGCGGAGGCGTACTGGTCGACACTTGGTCCAGGACCGAAATCAAAGGCCTGTACGCCTGCGGCGAAGTCGCCGCCACCGGCGTTCATGGCGCTAACCGCCTCGCTTCTAACTCCCTCTTGGAAAGCGTGGTATTCGCGGTGCGTGCCGTTGACAACATTTGCGAAAGCGGCCTCCTTAAAGAAAAGATTGTTCCGAGCAAGGCTAAGCCGCAAAAGGTTTCCTTCGGCAAGGCTGCTTACTGGCGCAAGCGCAAGAAGATTCTGCAAGACATGATGTGGACGCATTGCGGCATCGTGCGTACCGTGGCGGGCCTGAATCAGGGCCTCAAGGTTATCGAAGAACTAGAAAAGGACGTTGATGCAGCGATCAAGAACAAGGAAACCGAAAATCTGCATTACCTTGAATTCTTGAATGCACTTCAGGTTTCCAAGATGATTCTGATTGCAGCTCTCCACCGCAAGGAATCCCGCGGATTGCATTACATTCTGGACTACCCGAATCTGGACCCCAAGACGAAGCATCATACAATTTACTTAAAGGGGTCTGAGCGATGAGGTTCTGAGGTATGAGCTCAAAGGGCGAAAGCCCGAGCTCAAAGCGAAGCGACCTCAAACCAAAACATTTGATTTATGAGCGAAGCGAAGAATACAAGACCTTCAAAGATTGGTGGATATACTCCTACGCAGGAATTAGGTTCCGGCGCGATGGGTCAGCTGTGGCTCTGTCACGACAAGTCGCTAGACCGAATGGTCGTGGTCAAGCAGATGCAGCAGGACATCGAAGATAGCGATGTAAACGTCCGCCGCTTTATGCAAGAGGGTAACATTCTCGCACACCTGAACCATCCGGCTATTACCAAGCCCTACGCCTTGTGGAAAGAAAAAGACGGCAAGCTTTCGCTCTCCATGGAATTTGTGCACGGGCTTACGCTCCGCCAGATTTTAGACAAAGTGCCGCAGCCGCCTCTCTGGGTGGTGCTGAACATTTTGCATGAAATTCTTTGCGCCTTGGGCGAAGCCCACCGCAAGGGAATCGTGCATCGCGACCTGAAACCCGCAAACATCATGGTCGACAACGACGGTCGCGTGCACCTGCTGGACTTTGGCATCGCCCACACCGAAAATCCGCTCAAGTTCAACAAGGGCGAAGACGCCGAACGCCTCACGCAAACGGGCGCCATCCTCGGTACTGTCACTTACATGAGCCCCGAGCAAACCGTCGGTGAAGAAGCGACTCCTGCTTCGGACTTGTTCGCGATCGGCATCATCGCCAGCGAAATGCTCCTGGGCCAGAATCTGTTCCGCGGCACAAGTTTTAGCGACACACTCACGCGCATCCAAAAGCTGCGTGTTACCGAGAAAGCCTTTAGCAAGGAACTCCCCCGCCGCTTAAGAAAGCTGATCGAACGAATGCTCCAGAAGGATCCGCGCAAGCGCCCGCTCACTGCCTTCGATGCCGCCGAGCAAGTTTCGCAAGTCATGCGAAACTTCCCCCGCGACATGGTCCCTTACATGGCCATGTGGATTTACGCTATTAAGGATTCTATCAAGCAAAAGACAGAATCTATTGACGAAACGCTTTTTACTGAACCCCCGGTCTACCCCACTCACACAAAGTTCCTGATGTTCAAGGGATTCTGCATGGGTGCATTGGCCGGTTCCTTAATTTGTTTTTTGATTACACGATTTATCTAAAACCTATTTAAAACAAATTTTCTATGAACGCCATCGATATCGTCTGCCTCATCATCATCCTGTTCTTAATGTTACTGGGACTGTGGCACGGCTTTTTCCGAGGAATTTTCCGCTTAATCGCCTGGGCTTCAGGCATTCTGGGCGCTTACTTTGCGTGCGGCTTGCTGGCCGACTTTATTTCGAACACGTTGCAGGCTAGCGCATTTTCGACAAAGCTCGTTTGCATGTGCATCGGCTTCTTGGTCCCGTTCTTGCTTTTCTTGTTTATCGGGCACTTTTTGCAGCACATTACCGAAGGTACGACCGTAGGCAAAGCCGACCGCATTCTCGGCGGAATTTTCGGAGTCATCAAGGCGTTGCTCATTTGCTTTGTGCTGCTCACGATTTTGCACCTGTTCCCGTTCGGCGGAATCATCCCCGAAACCCGCAACAGCGCCTTCTCCTACGAAGCCTACAAGGCGACCATCGAGATGATGGGTTATTCTTCGGAGCCGGTGGATCTTTTGGAAGTCGCCGAGAAGAAGGCTAGCGAGGTCGTGAAGAACGCAACGGACAAGGCTGCAGAAAAAGCCGCGGAAGCCGCTAAAGATGCCGCTGACAAGGCAGTTGAAAAGGCAACCGAAGCGGCTAAGGAAACAGTGAAAGGCGCTGTAAGCAACGCTGTGGATTCGCTCAAGAAATAGCGTACTTCCGCGCGTCCTTGATGACGTCTTCTTCACCGTCGACGTGATGATTGCGCATCACGAACTTGCCATTACAGATAACTGAATGAATGGCGCTGGAATCCCCTGCGTACACCCAGTTGCTGACCAAGTTATAGTTCGGCACCAGGCGCTCATTCTTGAGGTCAATCAGCAAGGCGTCCGCCAAGAAGTCTTCGGCGATCAGCCCCGCCGGAATTCCATAAGCGAGAGCCGTATTCCAAGTCGC
This sequence comes from Fibrobacter sp. UWT2, assembly GCF_900142545.1. Classification (NCBI taxonomy): domain Bacteria; kingdom Pseudomonadati; phylum Fibrobacterota; class Fibrobacteria; order Fibrobacterales; family Fibrobacteraceae; genus Fibrobacter; species Fibrobacter sp. UWT2. The sequence continues at coordinate 127,523 of NZ_FRBF01000005.1, forward strand.
CATTTCAAGCGCCTCAATCGCCGGTAGCGATTCCGCCTTGCCAGTCTTCGGCTCCACCTTCGCCAGCAGCGAAATCAGCTTCATTTCTTCGTGCATGTCGAGGTTGTTATTCGACGAGGCACCGTCGGTACCAAGCCCCACGAGCACGCCGCTATCCAGCAGCGCATTCACCTTCGGGATGCCGCTACTGAGCTTTAAGTTCGAGCACGGATTCAGAATCGCCGCCGATTCCGATTCGGCCATCAGCGACATTTCATATTCGTTCAGATGAACGCAGTGCGCGCCGACAAAGTTTTCGCCGAGAATCCCCCACTTATCGAGGAGTTCTACGGGAGTGCATCCATACTGCTTTTTGCAATCCTTGACTTCCTTAAGCGTTTCAGACAAATGAGTGTGCAGAATGTAGTTTTCTTCGCGCGCCACTTTCGCGCAGCGCTTGAAGATTTTTTCACCGACGGTGTAAATGCTGTGCGGCATCACCGCAAGCTTGACGCGGTCCGATTCCAGGCGGTGATCCCGCAGGAACTTGAAGTTTTCTTCGATATGTTCGGGAGTATCGAGGTTCTCGGCAATCGTCACGCCGATCGCCGCGCGGATTCCCATTTCTTTGACGACCTTCATGGTGACTTCGCGACGCCAGTACATGTCCGAAAAAAATACCGTTCCGGACTTGATCATTTCAAGCACGGCAAGGCGCGTTCCGATTTCGATATCTTTGGCGGTAAGCTTCGCCTCGAACGGCCAAATGTATTCCGTGAGCCACTTTTGCAGCGGCATGTCGTCGGCATAGCCACGCAACAGCGTCATGGCGGCATGCGTATGACCATTGTAGAACGGCGGAATAATCGCCAATCCGTCGCAATTTAACACTTCGGCATTTTCGTAATCGCGCTTGGAAAGTTCGCGGCCGACCTTCGCAAATTTCTTCCCGGAGATTAACAAATCTTGTTTCTTGCCCTGAAATAGTACAGATTGGAGTATCGTTTTTGCCATAAATGCTCGCTTTTCGCCTCGTTTTTCCTAAAAATATAAATTATAAAAAGCTATTTGAGCATTTTTTGTATATAATTATGGTATGAGCAACTACGAGTTGGAAACATTGCCCATCTCCAGGGCAGAATTTCAGCGACTAGAAATTTTCAAGAACGTCGCTTTCGAAAGCTTGGCGGGTTACCTGCTAGGCTGTAAAACGATTTACCCCGCACCGGGCACTTTACTCATTGACCCGGAGCAACCGCAGAGGCGGCTCCTGGTGCTTTTGGAAGGCCTCATGGAAGTGCAGGTGGAATCGCAAGGCGGCATTTTCAAGAACGATATTCAGGCCGGACACTGTGCCGGCGAAATGTCCATTTTCGAAAACGTGAAGCCCAGCGCCAAGGTGTATGCCAAGGCGAATTGCAAGATTCTGATTATCGAAGCGGACACGGCGCTCGCCATGCTGAACGCTTCGCACGACCTTTGCTTGAATTTTTTGCAGATTCTAAGCAACCGCATTCGCAACAGCAACAAGATGGTTTGCGAAGAAGAATACCACATTCGCTGCATCGAAGAAAACGCGAAGGTGGACGCCCTGACGGGCCTCCATAACCGCCGCTGGCTCGAAGAAATGTACACCCGCGAACTCAAGCGTAGTAACGCGGGTAACTTGCACCTTTCGGCGTTCATGGTGGACATCGACCACTTCAAACGAATCAACGACACTTACGGGCATCTCGTGGGCGACCAGGTGCTGATTGCAGTCGCCAAGGCGATTCTTGAATGCTTGCGCCCCACCGACATGCCCGTGCGTTACGGCGGCGAGGAATTCACCATATTCCTGCCGGGAACGAGCGTCGAGAACGCAAAGATTGTCGGCGAAAGGCTGCGTGCCGCCATCGAGGCGTTGCCGATTCCGCTGCCCAACGGCGAGAAGCTTTCGGTGACGGTGAGTGTCGGCTTTACCGAGCGTAAAAACGAAGACACCGTCGAGGCGATTATTAAACGCGCCGACGATGCTCTTTACTTCGCCAAGGAATCAGGACGCAACCGAGTGTGCTTGAATCTTGGCGATGACACGATGTTTTTGTTTTAAAAACAGCTCATAGCTCACTGCTCTAAAGACGCTTCAGGACCGCTGCAGCGTGGTGAATGAAGCCTTCTTCAGTAGCGACGGCGGCGATCGCCTTCGCATTCTTCTTGATAGCTTTTTCGCTGTAGCGGATGATGCTCATGCGCTTTAAGAAGTCGTACACACCGAGCGGGCTAAAAAAACGGCCCGTGCCGTTAGTAGGCAGCACATGGTTGGGGCCTGCAAAGTAGTCGCCCACCGGTTCGCTGGACCACGGACCGATAAACACGGCGCCAGCGTTTTCAATCTGGGCGGCCATGGATTCAGCTTCGGCGGTCATGACTTCCAAATGTTCCGGAGCGATGCGGTTCGCGATTTCTACACCGTCGAACCAATCCTTCACCACCAAGATGCGGCCGAAGTTGCCGAGCACCTTTTCGAGGAGTTCACGCTTCGGAGAATTTTCCACCTGCACGTCAACGCAAGCAGAAATCATCTGGGCGGTTTCCATGTTGTCGGTAATGCAAATAGCGGCTTCAAAGCCAGAACCGTGTTCGGCCTGGCTCAAAAGGTCTGCAGCGACAAAGTCCGGATCGCAAGTGTTGTCGGCCATCACGAGCACTTCGGAGGGACCAGCGACCATGTCGATATCCACGATACCGAAGACTTCCTTCTTGGCGATAGCGGCAAAAACGTTACCCGGGCCGACGATCTTGTCGACGCGTTCCACAACCGTCTTGCCCTTGGCATCCTTCGCGCCGTAAGCGAGCAAGCCGATGGCCTGAGCACCACCAATGTGGTAGACTTCAGTAATGCCGAGTTCCTGCAGCACGAATGCCACGGCGCGGTTGATTTCGCCCTTGATTGGCGTCACCACCACGATGTCCTGCACGCCCGCGACAAGCGCCGGCACTGCATTCATAATCACCGTACTCGGATAAATGCCTGCACCACCCGGCACGTAGAGACCAACGCGCTTCATCGGGCGAATGCGCTGACCGAGTACCACTCCGTCAGCCCCTTCCATCAACCAGGATTCTTCCATCTGATTCTTGTGGAAGTCACGCACGTTCTTGATGGCCTGCTTGAGGGCCTTCTGGAGTTCCTTGGGGCACTTGGCGGCAGACTTTGCAATGGCAGACGCCGGCACGCGAATGTTCTTGCCCTTAAGGCCATCGAACTTCTGGGCGTATTCAGTTGCCTTGGCGATGCCGCCCTTCTTGATGTCGGCAAGGATGTTCATCACCTTGTCGTGAATTTCTTTAGACGGGGCGACTTCGCGCCCGCAGATGCGTTCAATTTCAGCAGATTTCGGATTTACTTTTGTAATAATCATAGTAGACAGTAGGAAGTAGGAAGTAGACAGTGGTTTGTGATTAGAGACCTGCGGCGCGTTTCACTTGGCGTTTCGTTAATTTCTTTTGCTTCGCCGGAGCAGGTTCCTCTTTGGGCTTGGCCGGTTCAACAGGCTTCACGTCCAGATGCTTGTAAGCACCTTCGATGACCTTGTTGTCCACCAGAATCTTGTAGGTGAGGCCATCCACAAAAGCCATCCAAGATGCTTCGATGATGTTGCTCGAAACACCGACCACGTTCCAGTAGCCCTTTTCGTCGCCGAAGGTCGTCCACACGCGAACCGTCGCGTCAGAAGCAACCTTGCTTCCGAGCACGCGCACCTTATAGTCGTCGAGCTTGACCTTCGCCATGTTCGGGAAGAACGGGAGCAGCGCCTTACGGAGAGCCGCATCCAAAGCGTTCACCGGGCCGTCACCTTCGCTCACCTGATGGCTAATCTTGTCGCCAATCTGGAGCTTGACTGTCGCCTGCGACACCGAAACGCCCTGCGGCGTCTTGTCTTCGATGACGCGGTAGTTCAGCACCTTGAACGGTTCCTTGACCATTCCCAAGTGGCGGTACACGAGCATCTTGAAGCTTGCTTCGGCGCTGTCGAAATGCCAGCCGGCGTTTTCGCGTTCCTTGATGAGCGAAAGCAGACTTGCCACCACCGGGTCCTTCTTGTCGATGCCCGGCTTAATGGCCTTAAGTTTTTCCACAACGAGAGAGCCGCCGGCCTGGTCACTGGTGACGAACACGCGGTCGTTACCGACGGCGTGCGGGTCGATGTGTTCAAAGCTGCGGGACACCTTCATCACACCGTCGATGTGAGCGCCGCCCTTATGGGCAAAGGCTGCATCGCCAACGTACGGGGCGTGAGCATCGCTCGGCAAGTTCACAATCTGGTCCACGTTGCTGCTCAACTGACGAAGGCGAGCAATCTTTTTAGCAGCGAAGAACTTCGCACCCATTTTGAAGTGGAGGTCGGCAGCGATGGTCGTGAGGTTTGCGTTACCGCAACGTTCACCGTAACCGTTCACCACGCCCTGCACCATAGTCGCACCGCTCTTCACGGCATAAATGCTGTTGCACACGCCAAGGCCGGCATCGTTATGCACATGAATACCGATAGGTGTAGAAACATGCTTCTTCACGTCCTTCACGATTTCTTCGAGTTCCCACGGCATGGTTCCGCCGTTGGTGTCGCAAAGCACGATAAAGTCGGCATGGCCGAGTTCTGCAGCCTTGAGTGTTTCCAAGGCGTACTGCGGATTGGCCTTGTAGCCGTCAAAGAAATGTTCCGCATCGTAAATCACCTCTTCGGAATGTTCCTTGAGGTACGCCACCGAAGACTCGATCATGTCGAGGTTTTCTTCGAGGGTCGTGCGAATCACGTCGGTCACGTGCAAGTCCCAGCTCTTGCCGAAAATCGTCTTGACCGGAGCGCCAGACTTAACGAGAGCCTGCAGCAGCGGGTCCTTTTCGGGGAGCACCTTGGGGCGACGCGTCGAACCGAAGGCAGCAATCTTCGCATGCTTCAGCTTGACTTCCTTAATCTTCTGGAAGAATTCTTCGTCGGTGGGGTTGCTGGGGTTCGGCCAGCCGCCTTCGATGTAGTCAAAGCCGAAATGGTCCAGAATACGTGCAATCTGCAGCTTGTCTGCAAGAGAAAGACTGATTTTACGGTCCTGGTTACCGTCGCGGAGAGTCGTGTCGTAGAGAAAAACTTTCATGAGTTGTAATTACTTTTTCTTTTTGTCTTTACCGTAATAGCCGTACTTGCCGTAGCCATAGCTGCCGTAGCCGTAGCCATGACCGTCGGATTCGCAATGGTTCATCACGAAGGCGCGAGCCTTGCCTTCGCAGCAGCGGTCGAGCTTCATCATGGATTCCTTGATCTGGTCCATGGTATGCTTGCCGTAATGGAGCACGGACAAGGCGAAGTCCACAATCGGGTAAATGAGTTCGGAATCGGTGACGAGTTCCAGAGGAGGCGTGTCCACGATAATGATATCGAACTTGGACTTGGCTTCTTCCAAAAGGTTCTTGAAGGTTTCGCCGCGCAAGAGTTCGCTCGGGGAAACGTCGGTCTTACCGGCACCAAGCACATACAGGTTCTTGGTAATGGAATCGGCCACAGCGTTATCCAAGGAGCACTTGCCTTCGAGCACATCGCCAAGGCCCTGCTTGCGGTGGCTGTACACCACGCCGCGGCGCATGTCGGCATCAATGAGCAAAGTCTTTTTGCCAGAGCCTGCAAAAAGGGCAGAAACGTTCTTGGACACAAAGGACTTGCCCACGCCCGGAATCATACCCGTCACCATCATGACGCGCAAATCGTTCGTTGCAAATTCAATAGCCGTATAAAGAGAACGCAGCGCTTCGCTCGACGGCGAATCGGGATCGTCTTCAACCAGGGGCTTCGTGTTTTTGCCCTTGTTGCGCTTGAGGAGGATTGCGTTTTCGGCCTTCGGAATCTTGGCGTACACGCTAATACCCGTTTCACGTTCAATTTCAAGAGAGCTGCGGACGCCACGCTTGGTCATCTGCAACAGGTAAAGCAGCAAGGCTCCCAACAGGAAGGAACCGCCTACGCAACCTGCAAACACAACCTTCTTATTCGGCTTAGAGGGTCTACGTTCAATCTGAGCATAGTCCACAATGCGCACGTTACCGACTTCACCGGCACGCACCACGCGCAGCTGCTGGATGTTATTCAACATGGCCGTATACTGGGCATTGTTCACAGCCACTTCTTCTTGCAGGCTACGAACGTCTTGCTGCGTTTTCGGCATGTTTTCGGCAGACTTCTTGAGTCGAGAAAGTTCGGCACGCAGGCGGTTCTGCTGCTGCACAATCGTCTGCACGGAGGGGTGTTCTTCCTTGAACAAGCGAGTGGCTTCTTGGCGCTGCTGTTCCAGTTCCAAGACCTGCTTTTCAAGTTCCGAAACCTTTTCCAAGTGGACTCTGGTTTCGCCCGTCATGTCCACGGAACCGATCTTCAAACGGTAATCGGCCAGGTTCTTTTCGGCCGTATCGAGTTTAGCCTTCACGCCCGGGAGCTGTTCTTCCAGGAATTCCAAAGTCTTTTCGGCTTCGGCACTGCGCATTTCCACATTCTGGCGCAGGTAGATATTGGCAATGGTATTCAGGACCGAAGCAGCTTTGTCTGCATAGCGGTTGGTGTAAGACACGCCGATAATGCCCGTCTGCTTGCCGCGTTCGGACACGTCGAGCTGTTTAACCAAGCCTCGGACCGCATCTAGCGGTTCGGACTGCACGATAGCGAACACCTGTCCCGGCCTTGCCAGCAGGTGCTTCACGTGAATTCGGAGCGTGTCGCCGCCATAGGGAGCAGAGAGGGCCTCGCCCACCTTACCCTGCAAAAGCTTGACGCCTTCGGGAGTGAACACGGCGATTTCATCTTCGCCCACCACATGAGCCATCCACTTTTCATCGCGTGCGATTTCGGGGATGTACAAGTCTTCGAGATCCATGCGGCCTTCCGTATGGAGCAAGCGGTCGATGATTCCCTTCGGGTAGGCGTTAAAACAAAGGTGTTCCTTTTCGACCACATAGTTCAAGACCATGCGGCTCTTCAAAAGTTCGATTTCGGCTTCGGCAGGGCTGGCCACATCCAAAAGGGCACCCATTTCGCCCATGGCCTTACCGGCCTTGTTACCCTTCACGTCAATCTGCAAAAGAGCGTCGCTCGTATACTGGGGGCGCATAAAGTTGGATGCCAAAAAGCCTACGGCGCAGCCCACCGCAATACAACAAGCCAAGAAGAATTTGTGCTTCAGCAACAAACCCAAGACTTCAAGGATATCGATTTCATCGTCTTCCTTATGCTTTGCCGGTGAGCTCGATCCCATTGAATTGTACTGATTATTCGGTTCCATTTTCATCCTTTCTTGATCTTCTTTTATAAAAAATAGAAAAAGAGGCCGCAGAGCATGTCCGCGACCTCTTTGTATAAGCTAGAAAAGCTTTATTTCTTCTTAGCGGTCTTCTTAGCCGGAGCCTTCTTAGCAGGGGCCTTCTTTGCAGAAGCCTTGCAGAACTTCACGTAGGCAGCGAGAGTGTCGCAGAACACTTCGTCCGGAGTGTTGTCGCCGTTGATGCGGCTGATGATGGACTTGCTGTACTTGCCGAGCACCTTAGCGGTGGATTCCTTGTAAACCTTGAGACGGTTCTTGATCACGGCTTCGTCGGCGTCGTCCTTACGGCCTTCGATCTTGGCGCGGTTCAGGAGGCGAGCCACGATGGTCTTTTCGTCCTTGATGTCGAGCACGAAGATGTGCTTCACGTCGACCACGGATTCAATGAGCTTGACCTGAGCAACAGTGCGAGGAATACCGTCGAGGAGGAGGGTGTCCTTATCCGGATTTACCTTGTTCGTATTGACGAGGCCTTCGATGAAGCGGCCGAAGATTTCGACAGTAGCTTCATCCGGAACCAAGAGGCCCTTGCTGGAGTAAGAAGCAAGGAGCTTGCCAGATTCGCTGGACGGGGCAATGCCACGGAAGATGTCACCCGTGGAAATGTGCTTGAGGGACGTAGTAGCAGCGAGCTTTGCGCCGACGGTACCCTTGCCGGAACCCGGTGCGCCAAAGATAAGAACTGCAGGAATTTTAGCCATTGTGTTAACCTCTTGGGTTTAGTGTTGAAAATTCGGGACTAAAGATAGTAAAAAGTAGGAAGTAGACAGTAGGCAGTAGACAGTAATTAGCTAGGCAACGCTTCGGAAGTGAACTTCAGCTTATTGTTTTCGACGTCGATGGAGATGGTCGAGAAGTCCTTGTAGATTCCAAGCAACAGGCCTTCGGCGATTTCGTCTTCGACCAGGTTCTGAATCGAGCGGCGAATCGGGCGCGCACCGAGAGCAGAATCGTAGTTGTTCGAGACGATGAATTCCTTAGCGGCTTCGGAAACTTCCAAGAGGATTCCGCGTTCCGACAGATTCTTCTGCAAGAACGTGAGCTGGATATCCACCACGGAGGTCAACTCCTTCTTGCCGAGCGCACGGAACACAATCTGTTCGTCGATACGGTTCAAGAATTCCGGAGAGAACACGCGCTTGACTTCTTCGCGAATAGCGGTTTCCATACGTTCGTAGTCGTCGGTCTCGCCCATCTTGGTAAAGCCCATGCCGCTGCTGTGACGCACTTCGCGAGCGCCAGCGTTACTCGTCATGATGATGATGGTGTTCTTGAAGTTGATCTTGCGACCGTAACTATCCGTAAGGATACCGTCGTCCAAAATCTGCAACAGCAAGTTGTAAATGTCCGGATGCGCCTTCTCGATTTCGTCGAGGAGAACCACGCAGTAGGGGCGCTTGCGCACCTTTTCGCTGAGCTGTCCACCGCTGTCTTCGAAGCCTACGTATCCCGGAGGAGCACCAATCAAGCGGCTAATGCTATGCTTTTCCATGTATTCGCTCATATCGATACGAATCATGGATTCTTCGCTGCCGAAAATCGTCTGCGAAAGCACCTTGGCAAGCTCTGTCTTGCCCACGCCCGTGGGGCCGAGGAACAAGAAGCTGCCCATCGGTCGCTTGGTGTCGCGAATGCCGGCGCGAGTACGACGAATCGCTTTAACGACGGCATCCACTGCCTGATCCTGACCGATGATGCGTTCCTTGATTTCGTCGCCCAGCTTCAAGAGCTTCTGCGTTTCCTCGCCCGCTAGGCGACTTACGGGAATGCCCGTCATCTTGCTGATGCAATCGCGGATTTCATTTTCATCCACCACCGGGAAGTCCGCGGAATCTTCCTTGTTCAAGGCTTCGCGGCGTTCGGCGATGCGGCTCGTCAAATCTTCAATCTTGTCGCGGAGGGTCGCTGCGGTTTCGTACTGCTGGTCAGCAATCGCCTCTTCTTTCTTGAGCATGGTCGCGGCAAGTTCATCTTCCATTTCCTTAAGGTCTTGCGGCGTACGAATCGAATTCAAGCGTACGCGTGCGCCTGCTTCGTCGAGCACGTCGATTGCCTTATCGGGCAAGAAGCGGTCACTGATGTAACGTTCGGCGAGCGTTACCGCCGCGCGAATCGCTTCGGGCGTGTAATGCACCTTATGGTGCTGCTCGTACTTCGGGCGCAGTCCTTCGAGAATCTGAATGGAATCTTCGGAGTTCGGCGGATTCACCACAATCGTCTGGAAGCGGCGTTCGAGCGCGGCGTCCTTTTCGATGTACTTGCGGTATTCGTCGATGGTCGTAGCGCCAATGCACTGAAGTTCGCCACGAGCGAGAGCCGGCTTAAAGATGTTGCTTGCATCGAGGCTGCCTTCGGAGCCGCCCGCACCTACGATGGTGTGAAGCTCATCGATAAAGAGAATCACCGAGTTGTCGACGCGCTGAAGTTCCATAATCAGGCCCTTCACGCGTTCTTCGAACTGGCCGCGGTACTTTGTACCTGCGACCATGGCGGCCACGTCGAGCGTGACCACGCGCTTGTTCATCAAAAGTTCCGGAATCTTCTTCTGGACAATCTTCTGGGCAAGGCCTTCGATAATCGCCGTCTTACCTACGCCCGGTTCACCGATGAGTGCCGGGTTGTTCTTTTTGCGACGGCAAAGAATCTGAATCAAGCGTTCAATTTCACGGCTGCGACCGATAATCGGATCAAGCTTACCCTGCTTGGCAAGCGCCGTCAAGTCGCGACCGAAGTGGTCCAGAATCGGCGTCTTGGAACGGGACTGGCTGCGAAGCTGCTGACGGGATTCTGCACCACGTCCCTGACCTGCAAAGCGATCGTCGTCTTCGGCATTTTCGCCGTCTTCGCCGGAGGGCTGACCGTTCATGGCCTCGCGCTTGATCTGCTGCAGAGTGCTTTCAAAATTTTCATAAGTCACGCCGAAGGTCGAAAGCGTACCCGCCGCCGGAGATTCAGCCTGCTGCAAAATCGCAAGCATCAAATGTTCCGGACCAATGTACTGGTCACCTTCTTCTTTGGCAATTTTAGCGGCATTAAAAAGAGCCGCCTTGCAACGAGTCGTAAAAGAGAGCAATGCACCGTGAGCATCACCCACGGTCATAATGCCGCCGTTAGACGAAAGCGAACGCTGCACGTTTTCGCCCAACTCATTCAAATTGATTTTGAGGGCGCGCAAGGTTTCGGCGGCAAAGCCGGAATCTTCGCGGACAAGGCCGAGCAGCAAATGTTCGGTCGTTACGCTGTCGCTGCCCAAGTTGCGAGCCGCAATACGGGCTGCCTGCAATACCGCTTTCGCTTTTTTCGAAAAAATACCGTTGATATCGGACATATTTTCTCCTTAAGCTATTGAATGACTCCACCGTGCATTACCACACGGCGTTTTGCAAAACTAGCCAATTTTTCGTCGTGAGTCACAATCAAGAAGGCCTGATTGAACTTTTCGTTGAGTTCGCCAATCAATTCGTTGAGCATCGCGGAATTTGCTTCGTCCAAGTTGCCGCTCGGTTCGTCAGCAAGCACCAAATCCGGATGATTCATGAGCGCACGGGCAATCGCCACACGCTGACGTTCACCGCCGCTGAGTTCACGCGGCAAGTGCTTGAGGCGGTCCTTCAGGCCCACCGTTTCCAAAAGCATGGCGGCACGTTCCTTGCATTCCTTTTCAGAAGTTCCGAGAATGCGGCCCGGCACGCACACGTTTTCAATCGCGGTAAATTCGCTCAGCAAGTGGTGGAACTGGAACACGAAGCCCACCTGCACGCGGTGGTAACGGTCGCGTTCAGAGTCGTTGAACTTGGAAAGCGCCTTGCCCTTAAAGAGGATTTCGCCAGACGTCGGCGTATCGAGCATGCCCACCAAATTCAGGAACGTCGACTTACCCGAACCCGAAGAACCCGTGAGCGCCACGAGTTCGCCTTCTTCCATCGAGAAGTTCACGCCCTTGAGGATTTCAAGCTTTTCGCCCGTCTCGGAAAATTCACGACGGAGGTCAACTGTTTCAAGCAAACTACTCATGTCTAATCGCCCCCACCGGATCCAAGCGGCTAGCCTTCCATGCCGGCAACAAAGTCGCCAGAACGCAAAGCGCAATGCCAATTACAAAAATCAAAATCACGTCAAGAATATGCACCGAAATCGGGAAGTACGGAATCACGTAGACATCGCCCGGCAGCTTGATAAAGTGGTAAGCCTCTTGCAACTTGCAAAGCACCAAGCCAATCGTACCGCCGACAATCGTACCGCCCACGCCAATGAAGCTTCCCATGAGCATAAAGACGCGCATAATGCCCGCCTTGCTAAAGCCCATGCTGCGGAGGATGCCGATTTCCTTGGTCTTGTCGATAACGACCATGATCAAGCTACTGATGATATTGAATGCCGCAACCAGAATGATGAGGCAAATCACCGCCGCCACGATGAACTTTTCGTAGTTCATCCACTTGAGGAGCGTGATGTTTTTCGTCTTCCAGTCCATGGCGTAATACGGGTAACCGAGCCAAGTGGCAAGGCTATCCACCGCTTCGCCGGCGAGCCAGTGATTGTTCAGGCGGAACTGGATGCCTGTCACGACATCTTCAAGGCCAAGCAACTTCTGGAGTTCCGGAATGCCCACATAAGCGAGGTTGCCGTCGTATTCGTAAGTACCCGTTTCAAAGATGCCGCTCACCACGCACATCATCATCTTCGGGCCGCCGCTGCTGACCATGGCGTCCGGGCTCTGGAAAGTCTGCAGCACCAGCTTGTCGCCGACCACCACACGGAGCCTATTGGCAAGGCCGGAACCCAAGATGATTCCAGGGCGACGAGTTCCGCTCAAGTCTTCGAGGCTGTCGACCGAGTAGTTACCCCACTTGATGTACTTGTGGATGTCGGTGACGCCCTTGGCGGTTTCTGCATCAATACCGTAAATGACGATGCCGTCGTTTACCTTCTTGGAGCTCACGCCCACCTTGTAAATAATGAACGGGGACGAGGCCACCACGCGAGAATCGCGATCGCGGACTTCTTTGGTGAGGCTGTCATACGGCGCAATGAATTCGCCATTGTAAGCCATCACTTCGAAGTGAGCGTCTTTGCCAATCATCTGGGCGGTGACTTCTTCTTCGAAACCATTCACTGCAGCAAGCGCCACCACCAGCGCGAACACGCCAATGGAGACACCCAGCATACTAAAAATGCCAATCAGCGAAACAAAGAGGCTTTTGCGTTGAGCCCCTAAGTAACGCCAGGCGATGAGCCACTCAAGTTTATTCATAGGAAGTAGGAAGTAGGAAGTAGGAAGTAGGAAGACCCTACGTCCAATCCTTCGTTCCCAATTTTCTCCTCAAGGCGGTTAACATTTTTCCAATATCGTCAAGTGACTTTTTTATCGATTCCGTCTCAGACGATTTCAAAAGGTTCACTCGTTCACTCAAAACAATTTGCGTTTCTAATTCCGACTTAGAACCAAGGGCAATTCCTAAAAAATGCGAAAATTCATTTTTTGATTTACGACCTTCTCCTTCTGCAATATTACTCGCAATTGATACTGCAGCACGTCGCATTTGAGAGGTCAAACCAAACATTTCATCTTTAGAAAATGCACTTGTAAGACGATAAGTTTCAACAGCAACATCCATTGCTTGTTGCCAAACAATCAGGTCTCTGTATCCTTGTGTCACTGTCTACTTCCTACCGTCTACTGTCTACTAGCTAGGCTTCGCCTAGCAGCTTTCGGGCTTCATCAGCGGGAAGAGCTGCACGTCGCGGATGGTCTGCTGGTTGGTGAGGAGCATGACCATGCGGTCGATGCCGAATCCCACGCCACCGGTAGGCGGCAAGCCAGATTCGATGGCGTGCATGAAGTTTTCGTCCATCGGGTGAGTTTCACCTTCGCCACCGCGGCCGCGGCGCACCTGGTCTTCCAGGAGCTCACGCTGACGGATGGGGTCGTTAAGTTCGGTATAGGCGTTACCCAGTTCCCATCCGTTAGCGTACGGCTCGAACTGTTCGATAAGGCCTTCGATGGTACGGTGCTTCTTGCAGAGCGGAGTACTTTCGGTCGGCATGTCCTTGATGAACGTCGGCTGGATGAGCTTGTCTTCCACGGTAAGCTCGAACAGTTCGAGGATACCGCGGCCGCGGCTGAATTCGCCGTCCAGGTGTCCGCCCAGTTCTTCCATCTTGGCCTTGATTTCGTCGTCGCTCATTTCATTGACCTTGAGGCCGCCGAACTTTTCGATGGCTTCAATCATGCTGTAGCGGGGCCACGGAGCCTTGAAGTCGATTTCCTTACCCTGGTATTCAATCTTGGTGGTGCCGTTGGCGGCAATACAGGCGCGTTCGTAGATGTTTTCGAAGTGCACCATCATGTCGTTGTAGTCGGCATAGGCTTCGTAGAATTCGAGACCGGTGAATTCCGGGCTATGCGTACGGTCCATACCTTCGTTACGGAAGTTCTTGGAGAATTCGAAAACCTTTTCCATGCCGCCCACGATGCAGCGCTTCAGGTAAAGTTCCGGAGCCACGCGCAGGTAAAGCGTCATGTCGCAAGCATTGTGGTGCGTAGTGAACGGACGGGCGTTTGCACCGCCGTAAATCGGCTGGAGCGTCGGAGTTTCGACTTCGATAAATCCCTTTTCAATCAGGTATTCGCGGATAGCCTGCAGAATCTTGAAGCGCTTGATGAACACGTCCTTCACATCGTCGTTCAAAGCCATGTCGATATAGCGCTGGCGGTAACGGGTATCCACGTCGGCAAATTCGTTGAACACGACCTTGTTGCCGTTTTCGTTGACCTTTTCCTTAGCGACCGGAAGCGGACGCACGGCCTTCGAAAGCATGGTCACCTTCTTCACGTGCACGGAGTATTCACCCGTCTGAGTTTCGAACATGGAACCGTTCACGCCGATAAAGTCACCGAGGTCGGTCATCTTCACGACTTCGTAGTTTTCTTCGCCCACTTCGTCACGGGCAACCACCACCTGCAAGCGACCATAACGGTCCTTGAGGTGCATAAAGCACATTTTGCCCTTGCGGTTAAAGCGAACCACGCGGCCAGCGAAAGCGATTTCTTCGCCAGAAGCCATCAGGGCTTCCTTATTTTCTTTCAAAACCTTGGAATCATGCGTGCGGTTGAACTTGTGCGGATAAGCTTCCACACCCATTTCCTTAAACTTGTCAAGCTTCGCGAGGCGAGCCTGCACCTGGTCATTCATGTCTTGCATTGCCATAATATTTATCCTGTGATTAAATCACGTTTAAAATTTACGGCAAAAATTTAGAAAAATGTAGGAAGTAGGAAGTAGGAAGTAGGAAGGACTCAGCGCCAATTACTGTCTACTGCCTACTGTCTACCGTCTACTGCATTACAATTCAGCATGTCTCCGCATCTTGCGGATATTCTGCGGAAGCACGTGATTGTGCCAGTGAATCCATTCGTCGTAATAGATGTATTGGCGTTCGCGGCGTCTAAAGTTGCGGCCATGCACAATGCGGCGGCCGTTCTTGACTTCGACCGGAATCGCAATATGCAGGCATTCATGGTACACGACACCGGCCACGGCATATTCCGGGCAGTTCGCGGCATCGTAACCCTTGCTGATGCTGATCAAATGGAATTCTTCACCGGTCACAGGATCCTGACGGACTGAATGGAAACTGAGTCCGCCGACGCGGTTACTCCAGGTGATACGGCAAGTTAATTTATCTTCAAAGTAGGTGCTGTTGATCGCGGCAAGCACATCGTTCAAATTGTGGTACTTGCCTTGCGGCTTAATCGGCGGAAGCCTACCCTTGGTCGACAAGGATTCATCGCCACGATCGGCCAAAATCTGCTCCACCAGCGTCCAAAAGCGGCTGACCAAATCCTTGATAATCGCCTTGTTCTTCGCCGTTTTACGCTTGATGGCGTGTTCCGCCCATTCGGCGGCAAGCTCACGTGCCGGCGCAAATTCAGGCTCCTTCATGTAAGCTGGCAAAATCACTTCGGGGTGGCCAAACAGCACTCCCCCCTTGCAACGGATACTCTTCTTAAGCTGAGAATTGTACTTGAAATGCACCAGCCCATTCTGCGAAACCGAAGCCGGAACTTTCGGCTTTGCCGGTTCCTTGGGAGCATCGGTATTGTTCCCGAACAAGTCGAGTTGCATTCCAAACAAATTCATTCTCAGTTACCGCCAATCAGGCCTTCGAAACGGTTCACCGCTAAGAGTCCGCCAAAGTAGCTTTCCGGCAAATCCAAAAGGGCGAAATGTTCCGAAATCCCGTACACCGCATCTTCGATGCTATCAGGCAAATACACAATATAGCTATCGTTTTCGGGAGTCTGCAAATGCTCCGGCGTACAGAACTTGGGGTCCGTCTCACTAAAATACATGCGGCAAGACACCGGACGCAGCGGATACACCGTGCAATCGCCTTTCTTGTCCGAAAACGGGCACGGGTTCCAGGCGCTAAAATAGTCATGCAGGGCCTTATCTTCGGCGTAATCGTCCAAATCCATCTGGTCAGGCACTGCACCCTCGGCGCGTCTCGCCTCAAAAAATTTGCTGAACAGCGACGATCTCACCTGGCAGGCTTCCATAATATTGAGCAAGTCATTCCGCCCCCGGAGGTCGCAATATAAAGTGACAAGTTCAAAAGGCTCCACCGACATCGGGTAATGGTGGCAACAATTACCGCAGGCGGGCCTGCACTGGATAGGCCGCGGCTGTTGCGGCAAAACCGCTTCCAGGTATTCCGAAAAAAGCCGGTGGTATTCCCGGGTAAATTCCTTAATCTTGGGGAGTTCTTCGAGTAGGTTATCGGGACCGATCGCCGATTCTCGGCCCATGGTCGCCGCAACGGCATCCAGGCGATCCCTTTCCGCCCTCAAAAGGCTTGCCAGGCGCATTTCGGCCAAACGAAACGCCTTTGTCGGAAAATACTCTCGATAAGATTCCATGCAACAAAGATAGATATTTTACCAATATCCGAAAAAACATCAAAAAAAAGCCACAAATATCACAAGATTTTCAAAAAACTACATAAAAAACAGATTGAGAAATCCTTTTTGTAAGAATAATGTTATCTTTTAGGAAAATGGGAATAGTGTAATGAGAAACGTACTTCAATCCAAGTTCTTATGGGCTTCGGCACTTGTCCTCTCGTTGAGTATAGCCGGATGCAACATTTTCAACCCCACCGAAAGCATCAACATCAAAGACGACGATGCCCAGGCGCTTACCTACGAAGGCTACAAGAAAATTCGTGATAACGAATATTCTAACGCAGAATACTATTTCAACAAAGCAATTGCGGCCGACTCCAGCTATTCTCAAGCTTGGTTCGGCCTCATGAAGGCCATCTTGAACCGCAAGCTGAACACCACCCAAGAAACCAACGTGTTCTCGTTGCTTTCTTACGTGAACGCAAGCCGCGACTCCAAGGTGCCCTTCTCGGGCATGTCCGATGCCATTGCAATCCAACTTCAAGATGCCATTGATTCCGTGAACGCCATTGCAAACCAGTTTATCGAACGCGACAAGGCTGGCAAAACCGACAGCGTGATCACCTACAAGACTATTTCTGAAGGCTACATGGTTCTCCAGATGATGAAAACCATGCTGGTGCTGCGAAAAACGACCCAGAGTATGGAAGGCTGTTCGCTGCAGAAGGGCCAGCAAAATTCCTGCGACATGGCCAGCGTCTTGAATAACATCAAGAGCGATCCGGCAGAAACAGTGGAATCTTTCAACGCCGTCTTCAAGACCTGCGAAGAAAGCCCCGAAAGCATGACCAAGATGTTCGACAGCTACCTGCAGGGCTTCGACAACCTTAAAGAAGAAGCCCAGCGTTCTGCCGTGAGCAGCATGTGCGGCGCTCTGGCCCAAGAAACCGACAAGGCCAAGGATAACGAAGACCAGCAAACCAAAACATTGAATATCATTATCGGCCAGTTCGGCTACAGCGACATTATCGATGACGACGGCGACGGCTGCGTTGACGAAGAACTCTACGACGGCGAAGACAACGACGGCGATGGAGAAATCGACGAGGACGTGAGCGACAAGACCAACAAGATTGAATACGATAACGATATGATCCTTAAAAACGTTACCGCCGGAAAGACTGCAATCAGGGACCTCCGTGTTATCAGCAGGGTCAATCCGAACGAAAAGTACGAAACCGTCGATATCGACATGAACGGCAAGACTGTCGCAGACAACCGGGACGAACTCGAAACCGAATGGGCTTTCGTCTACCCCAAGTATCAGGACCGCGTAAACAACAACAACCACCGACTGGTCTTTGCAACAGGCCTGACCTTCAACCCGCAGGGGCTGCCCCCCGAAGAATACAACGCCTACAAGCACGCTATCGCCAAGGATAAGGACATCAACAATATCCAATACGACCTGGCGTTCAGAAAGCAGTACATTGGAGGTTGCTGGGCGAACTACGACGAGAAACGCTTTATGCAGTGGTTCGAAGGGAGGAACTAAGCGATGAAAAAGATTCTGATTTTCTTGATTTTTGTACTTGCCGTCGCCACGTATGCAGCCAAGGCTCCGACCCACCATTCCCTGCGTGCCGAAGCCATGGGTAACGCCCACGTGGCCCTTGTAGACGACAAAGAAGCAATCTACTTCAACTACGCCGGTTTGAGCCAGATTAACCGCCTGGGTAACTACGAAAAGCGCCCGGAACAAGGTTACTACCCCCGCAATTTTTTGGGCGACATGCGCCTGAACTTGGGCGGAGCCGGTCCGTTCGAAACCTACTTCTCGACTTACAGCGTGGCTAGGGACTTGCAGAAGATTTACAAGAATGCAAGAAATACTGCTGAGGCCCTGGGCCTTAGCCAATCCAATGTTTTGATGGATACGCTCGCCACTCACCCGGAACTGATTCACAAGCTGAACAATTACGACCACAAATACCTGACCATGAAAATCAAGATGGATGCCGAAATGGCGTTCCACGGATTCGGCGGTGCAATTTGGGTAGACGGTAACGTCGCACCTTACCTAGACGGTGGCCTTGTGCTCCCCTTCCTCGCTATTGACACCTTCTACGTGGACGGTGTGGCCCAGGCCGGTTTTTCTTACGGATTCACCAACAACCTGTCTGTCGGTTTGGGCGTCAAGATGGCCAAGCGCCAGAAGGTTGAAATGATTACCGTAGACGTGTTGAACTACGACGCCCTGCAAGATACTCTTGAAGACCGCTACCACGACGTCACCGACAACATTTTCGATTTTGAATCTGTTTCTGCCGGTATCGATATGGGCGTGCTCTACCAGCTGACTCGCGAATTCAGAGTCGGTATGTCGCTGCGCGACGTGTACTTCAAGGAACTCGCCGGTGACAAGATTACGCCGAACCTCACGGCTGGTTTCAACTACAGCCCCCGATTCTTCAACAAGAACACCGGTTACGCCCGTAAGTTCAATATCGCATTCGACTACGCCGATGCATTCAACAACGAAAGAAACTATAAGGTATTCTCTCACTTGAACATGGGTCTCGAAGTAGAACAGAACTTGCTCGCCTGGCCGGGTTACAACAACGAAATCCGCCTGCTCGCCCTGCGACTTTCGGGCGGTTTCAAGGGCGGCTACCCCGCTGCCGGTTTCGCTATCGAAGCTCTGCGTTTCATTACGGTTGAATTCGCTACCTGGGCTGAAGAACTCGGTTACTACACCGGCCAGGACGAAGAACGTATTTATATGGGCCAGCTGAGCATCGGCTTCTAGTTTGCCCCTCTACAAAATTTAAAAGAGCTCCTGATGGAGCTCTTTTTTTAGATCCTTCCCCTGAAACAAGTTCAGGGTCAGGATGACACTACATATTACTTCTTGTCTTGAGGAACGAGGCGTTCTACGACACGGAACAGGTCGTTATAAATTTCGAGGAAGTCTTCAATCC
Organism: Fibrobacter sp. UWT2; assembly: GCF_900142545.1. Taxonomy (NCBI): domain Bacteria; kingdom Pseudomonadati; phylum Fibrobacterota; class Fibrobacteria; order Fibrobacterales; family Fibrobacteraceae; genus Fibrobacter; species Fibrobacter sp. UWT2. The sequence goes on from NZ_FRBF01000005.1 coordinate 146,735, forward strand.
AAATCGGGTCACGCTCGCCCACCACGTGGAAGGTTTCTTCCAGCGTATGGAGGGCGTTATAGGGGCCCACCAGGCTACCGGACGGCACCGATGCCGTTCCACGATAAAGGTCCGTTGCAACCAGGCGTGCACGGAAGCTACGCCTTAAGCGGGCAATCAGGGCGGTACGGAGCGACAGAAGCTCATCGTGAGCCTGCAGCAGCTGGCCTTCGCGAATCCAGCCTTCTACCAAATTCAAGCGACGGATCGTAGAATCGCGTTCCGTCGACGGCACCAGCTGGCGTTTTTCCATAAGCGTCTGCTTAAGCTTGGCAGACATCGCCATAAGCATATCCGCATTCCAGAACACCATCGGATTTTCAGAAAAGCGTTCGGTCTTGTCTACGCGAGGCGCATGCGTCTTGATCCAGCGTTCCAGCTTTTCAGCCACACGGCCCGCTTCAGGGAGCCTGTCGACAGCAACATATTCGCCGGCACGGTTCAGCAGATTTTCGGCATAGACCATACGCCAATGCGAAAGCTTTCCGCTCTTGCGGATCGCATCGATATTCTGGCGAATGGTGTCTAGGCGTTCTTGCATCGAACTACTCCTGAGTTGACTTCTGCAACGGAGTCACGCCGATTTCTACGCGGCGGTTCAGGCGGCGGTGTTCTTCGCTGTCGTTGGGGTACTTGGGCATGTGTTCGCCGAAGCCCGCAGCAAAGAGTCTGTCCGGCGGGAATCCTTGAGCGATCAGCGTCTTGACCACATTCACCGCACGTTCGGTAGAAAGGTTCCAGTTGGTATAAGTCTTGGACTTCACCGGAGTATCGTCGGTAAAGCCGCTCACCATAATCACGTCGGTAGAATCAAGGGCTTCCAAAAGGCCCTTGCTAATGCCACGAATCACGCCCTCGCCTTCTTTGGTGAGGTCAGCGCCGTTAATCGGGAAAAGGAAACTGGCCTGAATCTGAATTTTACCGTCTTCGAGGGCAATGAGACCCGCTTCAATAGAAGTCTGCAAGCTCTTGGACAAGAGCGCATTGCGTTCGGCCGCAATCTTGCGCATCTGTTCCTGGCAGGTAAGCACTTCTTCTTCGGTACGGGTCAAGTCTTCGGCCTTCTGTTCCTTAAGGGTCGCCATGGCCACAAACGCAAGGATGAACAACGAAACCAGGGCAACACCCAAGTCCGTGTACGCCATCCAAGGATTGCTGTTTTCGTCTTTCTTAAAGCGCATGCTTAGCCCTCGACCTTAGGCTGCTGAATGGCAGAACGTTGAGTCTGTTCCAAAACTTCGAGCAAGATTTCCTGCGTCTTGACGGCGTTTTCCATAAGCACTTCGCTCGCGCGTTCGTGGAAGGCTTCCAGAGACTGGTTGAGGTGTTCCACAAAGCTTTCTTCTTCTTCGCGTTCGGCAGTGTCGCCCGAGAGCTTTTCCAAAATCGTTTCGAGGCCGGCACGCAGCATTTCGAGGTTTGCGCTGAGTTCGGACTGGTTCACGCGCATGAGTTCTGCGGTTTCCACGATGTTTCCACCCAGAGCGTCCGTCGCTTCCTTTTCCTTGACCACGCGGTTGTCGATGCTTTCGGTGAGAGCCTTCTGGGCTTCAAGCAGCACGGCAGAAGTTTCGGAAAGCTTCTGGAAGGCGCCGAGAATGTCCGAGGAAAGCGCCGAGAGTTTTTCGGCCACGGAGTTGCTGAGTTCGGCAGAACCGGCCTGAGCCTTTTCGGCCACCTGCAAGGCAACGTTCTTGAGCGTTTCGAGGCCTTCTTTCTGGCTGTCCACATTGGCAGTCGTCTTGTCTTCGAGACGCTGCATAAAGCTTGCCCACTGATCGCCAGACTGCTTGACCTGTTCGGCCACGGCGGCAGCTACGTTCTTCGTCGAATCGGTCATGGCCGATTCCGTTGCAGAGGCAACGCCATCCAAGCCAGACTTCACATCGGATGCCACCTTCGAAAGAGCCGTTTCCACATTGCTAGAAACACCTTCGAGAGAAGCCTTGAGGGTCGAAGAAATGCCGTTCAGCTTTTCATCGAGCTTAGACGGAATCGATTCCACAGAAGTCGAAAGCGTCTTGATATTCTGTTCCATCGGAGTGAATGCACCGGCCAAGGAATCCTTGACCGAGGGGCCCAAGTTTTCGACAGCCTTGTTCATGTTCGTAGAAACATTGGCAAGCGATTCGTTGAGCTTCGTGGTCATGGCAGAAAGTTCATCACCCACCATCGAGACAACGCCCGAAAGGCCTTCCTTTACAGAGGAGGCAACGACAGACAAATTCTTTTCGACAGAATCAAACAGGCGTTCGAGTTCCGTCTGGGCCTGCGCTTCTTCGCTTTCGCCGTTTGCAGCGCCCTGCATATCCAGAGTCAGAGCGTCGAGCTTTGCCACGAATTCTTCACGGGCAGAAACCATCATGTTGCGGCTAGCGTTCAAAATCAAGGCGGCGAACAAACCGCAAAGGCTCGTACCGAAAATGCCCTTCATGTTCTGGAACAAGAGCTGAATGGTATCGAGAGTGCCCTGAGTCGTCGAATTATCGATTGCACCACCGGCCGTCGCCACAGAATACATAAGACCAAAGAACGTACCCATCAAGCCAAGCAGAATCACCGTACCGCCGGCACTCTTGGGAACTGCAATGGCAACACTGTTAGAAAGAACTTCATAGGCCATCGAAGAATCGAGGCGAATGTTCTTGGCAATCAAGTTCTGAGCCAAAGCCACGCGCTTTGCCACCACGCCGTCGCCACTGACATAGCCACCGCGCTTTCTGCAAGTTTCCAAAATATCAGTTTCGGCAGCAATCTGCTTCACCGTCTTGAGGGCAACCACCTGTTCGCCGATAAATACGGCAAAGATTGCCGCCATGATAATCCAGCCAAAGAGCGGTGCGCCGAAATAGCAAGCGGCAATCACCAGGGCCAAAAGTCCCACTATAGTCAGTGCTAAAATGATCTGGAAGGAGTTTTTCATGTTTTCACCTCAAATAAATTCAATTGACCGCGGGAGAACCCGCGCAAGAATAACGCCCACTTGCTCTGGTACCATTCAATAATCTGAAGGGTAAGTCCACGGGCGTAATCACAAAAGTCATCAGTAAATGCCAAGAAACCGTTTTCGTAAGCGTAGTGCGGATTCCAGTAACGGCCCACGTTGCGTGCGCAAGAGGCTGCCGAGCTGTAGTAATGCGCAGGGCTCTTGGTGTTGAATGCAGCCGCAAAGCGCTTTTTAGCAAGAGCATTCAGCGAGCTGCGGAGCGAAACCACCAGGGCGTTTTCCTTATCGCGGAGCGACGCTTCCAAACTGGGAAGCAGTTTGGAAACCGCATCCACGGCGCTTTCGGAGTGCCAGTACTTGCAGAGCTTTTCCTGCAGCTGCATCACGCGCCCGTGCATGCGGACGAACAACGGTTCGGCGTCGCTCACCAGCAGGTGAATCGTCGCCGAGTAAAAAGCGTTAATGTCTTGCTTATTGTTCTTGACCGTGAGTGCCCAGCCCTTTTCTTCGTCGTGATGCAAGAAGTCGCCACCTTCCAGCAGCAGGCGCATCACTTCGTCTGTCGAAAAGCGCTGCATCCACTTGGTGCGGAATTCGTCGTAGAGCTTGTTGGCATCGGCCATAATCTGCGGGAAGCTGGAATCCGCCAACTTCCACGCCGTTTCGCTGTAAGAAATCAGTTCCGTAGTACCCACGTTTACCGCAGGATCGTTCAGCATGGCATCCAAATGTTCGTGCAGCACAATCGACCACGTCACCATCATGGACTGCGAAAGCGTCGCCATCATGGTCGAGCGGTTCGGACGCACCGAAAGACGGACACTGCTGTCCGTCATCTTGCGAATGGATCTGCGAAAGGACTCTTGCACGAAAGTTCCCTTAGAATGCGGTTTCGATACGGTGCCAGATGTTCCTGTTCACGCGCTTGCCCTGGGCTGCGAGTTCTTCGGCTTCGTTGCGGACGTCGGCTTCAAGGTTGTCCTTGATCAAAGCCCTGTCACCATCGAACTTTCCACCCGGTTCCAAGTAAAGGCCATAAACGTTATCGTTGATCTTGGTATCGGCGGCAACCACCTGTCCTGCTCGAATGGAGAGGGCGAAACGGTTGCGCAGGAATTCGCAACGGGCCAGGAATACTTCGGGCACGTCGTCAATCCAAAGGCCGTAGTAGTTGTTCACGAACTTCACGTTTTCGAAAATGCCCTTGGAACGGAACACCGTATTGCGGAAAGCGTTTTCAACAATCAGGTTCTTGATTTCGAACGGCTTGTTTGCCGATACAAAATGAAGGCCGTTCCAGCTCTTGAGCGAATCAGCGCTCTTGAACACTACGGGAGCAGCGTCCGTACCGATAATCTTCACAGATCCGCGGAACATGAGCTTTGCATATTCGCCCATCAAGACCGTTACACCCGGTTCAATTTCCAAAGTGTCTTTTGCCGAAAATACGGCACCCTGTTCCAACAGGTAAGGGCTATCCGCCACCACCAGTTTCACCTTGCCGTTTTCAATCGGCGGGAAAGGCATCTCCCCCGCAACGGCGTTATACGCAAACAGGAGCGTCGTTAAGGCTAACCCCGACCATTTTTTTAAGCCTAGAATCAAATTTCACTCCTCAGTTTAATTTTCTGGATCACATGCATGTCAGGAATCACGTTGTCGGCAACGATGTCGTTTACACTGAGGTCGCCGGTCAATTCCATCTTCACGCTCGAAATCACGCCATTCGTCATATCGAAGAGGATACTGCCCGAGCCTACGATAAAGCCCTTGCTTTCCATGCGCAGGTCAGAAGTAGAGTCGGCCACTTCCTTGTACTTCAGGTTCATGCCGATCTTCGCCATCTGGATTCCGTCATGAACGTAATGGTCTTCCAGGGTAAAGGACTTGTACACCACCGTCTTACCCGAATTGCCCGGGATTTCCACAGAACGGTCCCAAGTTTCACCCAGTTTAACCGGCTTGCCCGGCAAAAGGGGCTGCACCTTGAGGAAGATGCGGATGAGGTCCAGGGCTTCCGTGCCCATCATCACGGAGTCTTCGATGACTGCGTCGCGGATGGTGCCATCCTTACTCATCTTGAACTGGAAATGTTCGGTGGACATGTAGCGTTCCATACTGCGGAATTCTTCCACCGTACGCTTGTCGGACTTGTAGTCCACGGAATCGATTTTCAGCTGGAACTTGGCCGAGCCGTCATCGTAAGCCGTCAAAAGTGAATTGGTTGCGCGAACTTCCAAGTGGGTGTTCATGGCTTCGGGCGTCGCGGATACGGAATCCATTGCCGGAAGGATGGCATTCAAGGAAGATTCGAGGAAATAGGTCTGCTGTTGAGCATTTTGGGTGTTGAACGAGATAGTGAATTCATTCCCGTCGCAAGCACAAAGAGCGAATAGGGCTACAGAGCCCGTAAAAAGCTTAAAGAAATTCATGTTTAGAATATAGTATTAACTAATTCCCTTATTCCCAGAATCCCCTTTTTCAAGGCGCATTTTCTGGAAAAAAGCCTTCAAAAGGCCCAGACATTCGTCGGCAAGGAGGCCGCCCACCACTTCGACTTCGCGTTTGAGCGCATTGTTCGAAATGACGTCGATTGTGGTGCCGCAACCGCCAAAACGGGTGTCCGGAGAACCGTAGACCACACGGCTGATTCGGCTATTCAAAATGGCCCCTGCACACATCGGGCAAGGTTCCAGCGTTACATACAAAGTACAACCATCCAAGCGCCAGTTTTCGAGGCTACTCGCGGCGGTGCCGATAGACAAAATTTCGGCATGGGCCGTCGCGTCCTTTAGCATTTCGATCTGGTTATGACCTTTACCGATGACTACCCCATCTTTCACGATAACACAGCCGATAGGGATTTCCTTTTCGTCAAAAGCCTTCTCCGCCTCGCGGAGCGCCATACGCATGAAACGTTCGTCTTCGAGGGTATGAGCTGTGAGGTCGCTCGTTTCACTCGCTTTGAGGTTTGAGGTCGCAGCCTTCGGCTGCTTTGCTTTGTTCATTTCTTCATCTTTCATTTATCACTCCTCAAAGGGGCTTTAGCACTGATCTCATACCTCAAAGGCACACAGTGCCGACCCCATACCCCAAAGGCACGCAGTGCCGTCCTCACAGCCCTCTCCCGTAGGCGCAGTAGGAGTCTTCTTGCATGTAGTCACCGTCGTGGTAGTAAGCGGCACGGGCGCGGCAACCGCCGCAACGGTCGTTGAACTTGCACTTGCCGCAAGCACCCTTGTAGGCCTTGGTACGCAACTGCTTGAAAATCTCGGCATTCGCCCAGATTTCGTCGAAAGGCGTGTCATGTACGTCGCCCGCTTCTTCCATCATGTAAGCGCAAGGGCGCACCTTGCCAATCGGGCTTACGATGCAGTAGTCGAGGCCGGCGAGGCAGCCGCGGCTGTAACGAGTCTTGATGTCGAGCTGGTCGGCAATGCGCAGGAACTGCGGAGCGCAAGTGGGCTTCACCGGGATGCCGAGCGTGCGGCTCTTTTCCATAATCTTGCGGAGGAGTCCCTCGTATTCGGCGACGCGGAGTGCGTGACCTTCAATTTCCTTGCCGCGACCCACAGGAATCAAGAAGAAAATCTGGTGGTTCACCGCGCCGATTTCCTTGACCCAGTCCATGATATCGAAAATTTCGTTCTGGTTCCAGTCCATAATGGTCGTGTGAATCTGGAACGGGAGGCCTGCAGCCTTGCAGTTTTCGATACCCATCATCGTGAGTTCGAATGCATTCGGGAGACCACGGAAATCATTGTGACGGTCGTGATCGATACTGTCGATGCTGATGCCCATGGCCATCGCACCGGCCTTCTTGAGTTCGAAAGCCAAATCGTGCGTGATGAGCGTGCCGTTAGTGCCGAACACCGGGCGAAGTCCCTTGCTGGAAGCATGAGCCACCAGTTCCACAATGTCCGGGCGGGTCATCGGTTCGCCACCGCTGAAGATCATAATCTTGAAACCCGCCTTCGCGATTTCGTCAATCAGCTTGAGTGCCTCGGCGGTCGTGAGTTCGGCAGCCTTGTTCTCGCCTGCGTCCTGGTAGCAATGCTTACAGGTCAGGTTACACTTGTTGGTGGTCATCCAAGATACAATCATTTAAATCCTCAAAAACTTATTGAAAAATAAAAAAGTTTAAATCCCGTAATGAAGAACTCTTCCTACTGTCTACTTCCTACCGTCTACTATATTTTCTTGAAAACCTTGCGGGCTGCTTCGATGGTACGGTCGATATCGGCTTCGGTATGGGCCGCACTCACGAAAATCGCCTCGAACTGGCTCGGGGCAAGATAAATGCCTTCGTCAAGCATGCCGAGGAAATACCTGCGGAACAGTTCCAAATCGGACTTTTGCACGTCGGCAAAGCAGGTAACGGGACCTTCGGTAAAGAAGATACAGCCCATGGAGCCCACCTGATTGGTAGCGAGCGGAATTCCAGCGTCCTTCGCTGCGTCCTGGAGACCCGCAATCAACTTCTTGGTGCTGTTTTCGGCGCGCACGTAATATTCCGGGTGCGTCTTCAATTCGCGCATCGTCGCAAGACCCGAAGCCATTGCCACCGGGTTCCCCGACAAGGTGCCCGCCTGGTAAATTCCACCAAGCGGTGCAATCTGCTGCATCACATCCAAGCGACCGCCATAAGCACCCACCGGCATACCGCCGCCGATAATCTTACCGAAGGTGGTCAGGTCCGGCTTGATGCCATAAAGACCTTGAGCACAATGAATGTCGACGCGGAAACCGGTCATAACTTCATCTACAATCAAAAGTGCGCCATGCTTCTTGGTTTCTTCGGAAAGAGCCTTCAGGAATTCCGGCTTCGCCGGAACCACGCCCATATTGCCGGCCACGGGCTCCACAATCACACCCGCAATTTCGTCGCCAATCTTATCGAACAATTCGTGTACACCAGCGACATCGTTATACTGGAGCGTGAGCGTGTACTTGGCCAAATCCGCCGGCACGCCCTTGCTGCTCGGCTTGCCCGTCGTGAGCATGCCCGAGCCCGCCTTAATCAGCAAACTATCGCTATGGCCGTGGTAACAACCTTCAAACTTGACAATCTTATCGCGGCCCGTGAAACCACGCGCCGCACGAATCGCACTCATCGTGGCTTCGGTACCGCTGTTCACCATGCGAATCATCTCGACACTCGGAACAAGTTCCATCACGAGCTTAGCCAGTTCCGATTCCAAACCGCAGGGAGCACCAAAACTGAGACCATTCTGAGCCGTTTCTGCCACCGCCCTGATTACGGCATCATGGGCATGTCCCAAAAGCATCGGACCCCAGCTGCCCACGTAATCGATGTAGTCGTTACCATCGACATCATAAATGTGGCTACCCTTGGCACGCTTGATAAACGGAGGTGTCGCCCCCACATTACCATAAGCACGTACCGGGCTGTTCACGCCACCGGGCATCAGGCCCTTGGCTTCTGCAAAAAGTTTTTCGCTTAAAGAATGGTTCATGCCACCAAAAATAGAAAATCCAGCCCGAAAGCTGGATTTCCTAAAAATGACTCGTTCTAATTCAACCGATATTAGAAGTTGTGCGGAGCGGCAGTGCCGCAGCCAACCACGGCAGAAGCTTCATCGTAGAAGTATTCCACCTGGCCACCTTCCTGGGTGTCGCAAGCGAGAGTACCAGCAGCGCAACCCTGACCCGGAGTATAGACAGCCTTGTCGAATTCGTTGTTAGCGCCGCACTTGGCCAAGAATGCTTCAACGCCAGCGTCATCAGCGGCGATAGCATGGCAAGAGTGGCTTTCAATACCAGCAATGTTCCTAACCACATCACAAGAAACAACAGACTTGCCGTCGAGCTGAGTCTTGGAAGAACCCGAAGCGTTAGAAGAGGAATCATCGCCACAAGCGGTGAGGACAGCAGCTGCGCCGAAAGCGGCAACAATCATCAGTTTTTTCATTTTATTCTCCATTTAACTTTTGTGTACGTTTTTATTAAAACGCCCTACAAATATAATACTTTTTTTTACAAAGTCAATAAAAAACATACAAGTTACAAAAAAAGTTTTTTGTAACTTGCATCATTTATTATGAAATTTTAGTGTAAACTATTACAGAACAACGACTTACGTTAAATTCTACTTCAAAAGGCCTTTTTCAAGCACTTCCTTGGCATGGTAAGTGATAATGATATCGGCTCCGGCACGCTTGAAGGCAATCATATTTTCGCGGATAATCGCCTCTTCGTTAATCCAGCCGTTTTGGGCTGCAGCCTTGACCATGGAATACTCACCACTCACGTTATAAACGGCCACAGGCACATTGCTCATTTCAGCCGTTTCGCGCAAAACATCGAGAAAGGCAAGTCCCGGCTTCACCATCACGATATCGGCACCTTCTTCCAGATCGAGTTCAACCTCATGCAAGGCTTCGCGAGCGTTGCGAACATCCATCTGGTAACTCTTGCGGTCGCCAAAATGCGGTGCAGAATCCGCCGCATCGCGGAACGGTCCGTAGTAGGCGCTCGCAAACTTGGCGCTGTAGGCCATAATCGGCAAATTCTTGTATCCTTTTTCGTCAAGTTTAGCGCGGATTGCCCTCACGCGGCCATCCATCATGTCGCTCGGAGCCACCATGTCGGCACCGGCTTCGGCATGCGAAAGCGCCGCCTTAGCCAAAAGTTCAAGCGTCGAGTCGTTATCCACATCGCCGTCTTCCTTGACAATACCGCAGTGGCCGTGGCTCATGTATTCGCAAAGGCACACATCGGTAATCACGTACAGTTCCGGGAACTTTGCCTTGATAGAGCGAACCGCACGCTGCACGATTCCGTCATCGTCATAAGCAGAAGAAGCGATTTCATCTTTGAAGCTAGGAATGCCAAAAAGCAAGATAGACTTAACGCCCACCGCCACGCAGCTTTCCAGTTCCTTCAAGATTTCATCGATGCTAAAGCGATACTGTCCCGGCATCGAAGGAATTTCTTCTTTGACATTCTCCCCCTCGACCACGAACATCGGGTAAACGAGCGCATCAGGATTCACGGCAGTTTCTGCCACCATGTTGCGGATAGTCGCATTCTTGCGCAAACGACGAGGACGGATAATCATAGTCAAACTCCTTATTTGAAATTCAATATAACAAAAAATCCAGCCCGAAAGCTGGATTTTTGCAGATTATGTTATCCGATATCAATCATAGAAATCAGAAGAGTCCATATTCTTCAATTCTTCGCACATCGCCTCAGATTCAGCGACAATATCAGAAATAGAGTACCCGAGATTCGGAACGGTATCCAACTCTACCCCTTCGGACGATTCATCTCTAAGATAAATAACGTCGCCATCTAAGGTCATCGTCGATACAAAGGACTCATTAACGCCCCCCTCTTTGAATGAGCCATTCACGATCACCGTGTTTCCTTTGGTGGTCACCACGCATTGTATATCTGCGGAACCAGACTCTGTATTCTGCGGAGTTTCATCAATCCCCGAATCGTTCCCAGAGTTATTGCCGGAGGGATTTCTCACTTCGGTATTTACTTCATCAGACGGTGTTGGCACACTGGACGATTTCAACTTAAATGTCATTCCACGTTCGCCATCAGGATTAATGGTCATAGAGCCATTCACCATCTGAAGCGGCATCGTAACATTCTGGCCTTCCATTTCGAACGAAATCTGGAAAGTTCCGTTTTCAAAATCATCGGAGCCAGACCAAGTTCCTGTAGCCGCAATTCCATTAGAGAATTTCGTTGTGCCATTATTTTTTACTTTTAACTTAGATTCCGTTGCAAGGAACGTGCCATCCTTAAACAAGTAAACCGCATCGACCATTGTTTTGACGGCATCGTTATCTTGCACTGTTTCGGCATCGGTGGCATACCAAGCTACCACATCTGCCGTTTTGTAGCCAGTCGGGAAAAACGCCGACACCGTTTCTGCGGTCACCTGACCCGAAGAATCCCCATTTATGTTTGAGGAATTATTCGCATTTGTGTTTGAGGAATTGTTCGGACTTGTGGAAGAATCATCACAACCGATCATTAGACCCATAGAAATAGCCAAGGCTACGAACAGTGATTTTTTCATATTTTGCTCCTTGTTATAATTTTATTTCAAAAACTATACTTTTATCAAGGAAAAAGCACGCAAGCCAATATTCCAACTTGGAATATTGGTGATATTTATCACTAATTAAAATCCCGTTCGATTTGTTCGAGGCCTTCGGCCCATTCGGCTTGGATTTTCTGTTTGAGTTTCTTGGCGAGCGAAGGAGCGCGGCCCTGCGTAGAGACCGTTACGGCGATATTTTCGCCGAAATCCATACGGGCGGGCACAATGAAATCGCCGTCGAGGTAGTCGCAGGCGTTATTCACCAGAATGCGGCGGGCGCGAGCATCGTTGCTGACCTGGGCGTTGACTGCAGGCTGGTCGGTGCAGATGAAGACCATGAAAATGCCGCGGAGATCGAGCGGCTCGTAGGGGCGATTAATCAGGGTTACGAGGCTTGAGGTTTGAGGTCGGGCTTCGCCCTTTGAGGAAAGACTTTCGAATTCCGGATCAAACTGCGGGGCGACTACGGTAATGCGGGCGCCCGTAGGCAAAAGCGTCTTCACCTTGCGAAGAGCAATACGGCCACCGCCTACCACCAACACATTCTTGCCTTCGAGATTCAATTCGATGGAGAAGAGGTTTGGTTTAGACGAGAGGGGAGAGGCGAGAGACGAGAGATTATTCTGACAAGACTCATTTTCTTTCGTCTTTCGTCTGTAGCCCGCATCAGCGGGCGTTCTCTCGTCTATTTGCGCGTTACGGACTCCGGCGACGACCATGTCGGCAAATTCTTTCCAGTCGCCAAGGCAAGGCAAAAGCGTAATCGGAATCTGCGGAAATTCCGCCTGCAAGTGCGCCACAACCTTAGGCACATCGTTCTTGGTATGCTGACCATTCAGCAGCAAGTACGGCAAAAGCGTCACCGATTCCACATCTTCGCGCAAGAGCGTGCGCAAGTCATTTTCCAAATCCAACAGACTCGTACTTGCCACGCGCGTACCGGGCAAATCATGGTGCAGTTTATCCATGATTTCTTCGAAGCCTTTATAGGCCCCCGGCAGAATGCAGTGATGCGCGATAATCAGGATAGCTTTCATAGGGGTAGTAGGAAGTTGGAAGTAGGAAGTAGGAAGTAGACAGTGGTTAGTGGTTGGTGATTAGGATTCTTTAGTGTAGAATTCGACGATTTTTTTGACGAGGGAATCCATCGTGGTTTCGTCGGAAGTGACGGTTTCAAAACCATGCTTCTGGGCTGCTGATTCTGTCATGCGACCAATGCAGAAACTTAGACGAGAGACGAGAGACGAAAGACGAGAGACTTGTACAAAGTTCTCGACGGCGCTGGTGCTGGCGAAGACGATTGCATCAGCAGATTCAACAGCTTCGCGCTTCCATTCAGGGAGTTCAGCGACCGGGAGCGTTTCGTAAACGACCCAGCGGTTTGCCTGCGGTAAAAGTTTCAGCAAGGTGTCGTCGGCGAGATTACCCTGCAAGAGAAGGATACGAGGTGTGAGGTGTGAGGTCGCACCTTCGGTGCTTTGAGGTATGAGCGAAGCCAACAGTTTTCCGAGGCCTTCGCCGGTATGGTCTTCGGGCACGTAATCGCAGCGGATGCCATATTCCAGCAATTTCTTTTCAGTAATCTTCCCCACGCTTGCAATCTTCTTGCCGGCAAGAACGCGGATGTCATTGCCCGAGGCAAGCAACTGCGTAAAGAAAGATTCAACACCGTTCGTGCTTGTGAAAGCGAGTACGTCAAAGTTCGCGAGGTCAGCCCAATTGAACGAGCCCTCAACTGCACGCGTTTCAATCATCGGAGTCTCGATGACTTCGGCACCGAGGGCCGTGAGGCGGGCTGTAATCCCGCTGGCCTGCTTAGCGGCGCGAGTCACCACCAGGCGCTTGCCCGACAGCGGCAAATTCTTTTTCCAGGCGAGAGTCTTGCCGAGTTCAACAACACCGCCCATAATCGTAATCGCGGGGGCTGTCACGTTTTCGCGAACAATCGTCTCCCCCGCCGTTTCAAGCGTCGCCATGACCGTACGCTGGTACGGCGTGGTTCCCTTTTCGATAAAGGCAAGCGGTGTTTTCGGATCCTTGCCGCATTCCACAAGGCGCTTGGCGATAAAGTCCATATTGGCAATGCCCATCAAGAAAATGAGGGTGCCCTGGCACTTCGCGAGATTTTCAAAGTCGAGAGAGAGTTCGCCGTTCGACTCAGCCTTTTCGTGGCCCGTGATAATGTGGAAACTTGTCGCAATGCCGCGATGGCTTACGGGAATGCCCGCATAAGCTGGCACCGAAATGGCCGAGGTAATGCCCGGCACCACATCAAATTCAACGCCAGCCGCCACCAGTTCCAAAGCTTCTTCGCCACCGCGCCCGAATACGAACGGGTCGCCACCCTTGAGGCGCGCAATAATACCCTGCGGGTACTCCTGCGCAAACTGCACCAGAAGCTTGTTGATTTCGGACTGTTTCACCTTGTGGTGCGTCGGCATTTTGCCCACGTCGACCATCTTCGCCTTCGAATTGCACATTCCGAGAATCGCCGGAGAAACTAGGCGGTCGTACACCACCACGTCGGCGCGTTCCAGAATTTCTTTTCCGCGAATCGTCAAGAGTCCCGGATCGCCAGGACCTGCACCAATCAAGTAAACATGACCAAAATTCGCCATCAGAACTTAATCCTTGTCATCAAAGGCTTGAGCGTCTTCCGGTTCTTCCACAATCCAGTCGCGAATGTGGTCAGCAAGAGCCTTCTGGCCGTCCTTTTCGATTGCATCGGCAAGGTCAGTCAATTCTTCGGCATCGAGCGTCGTCAAATCCTTTTCAAAGCGGTCCACGTAGCCCGAAAGCTGTTCGTAACGCTTCATGCCAGCGAGCAACTGCATAAATTCCAAATTCGCCGTATTGCCGTTACGGAACTGTTCATGTTCCTTGAGCACGCGGTCGGCTTCGGCATCGGGCAAGAAGGCGGCCAAACGTCCGAGGTTCATCACCTTCGGGAAAGTCTCGTACAGGGTGCGAGCAATCTTGATGCAGTCAGACTTGCGGCCTTCCTTGTCGGCAATGGCGGCCTGCAAATCCAGGTACGCTTCTTCGTCTTCGGAGCCGGGGTTGCGCACATCGCCGAGCCACTGCTTGGCAAGTTCGATATTCCCCGCCATAAACTGTGCATTTGCAATGTCGATGAGTGTCGCATTGCTCTTGTCCGGATCCTTGAGGAGAGCGGCCTTCACAAAGTTTGCTGCATCCTTGATAGAATCAGCCATATCGCAAATGGCATCCAGAATATCTTCACGGTTGCCCTGATCGACTTCGGTAACCTTGTTGATCAATTCTTCGAGCAAAGCCTGCGCGCGTTCCTTGGGCAAGATTTCTTCGACACTCAGGAACACCACCGAGCGGCCTTCGCCACCCACATGGCGCATGGCAAGGTCATGAATCAAATCCGCGACATAATCCTTGTCGGTATACTGCGATGCCAGTTCCACAAAGAACGTTCCTGCATCGTAAAAGAGGTTGTCCCAGTATTCTTTTTCTTCGTCGGTATCGGCCTTGAACGAAATAAAGTCAGCACGCAATGTCCAAGCCAAAAGTTCCAGCTGGTCCTTCGGATTCTTGAAGTTTTCGATATCGTCAATGCCGTTTGCAATTGCCTCGTACAAGTCTTCGGGGCGGTGTAAAAGTCTGCTCTGTCCGCTCACAATCTGCGTAAGCGTTTCACGGAGTTTGTCTTCTTTACTGCGCATGGCCTGTGCCATGGCAGGAGATTTCCATACCTTTTTCTTCTTTGCCATAATTACAAATGTAGAAAAAGACGTCGTTCTCTATTTAATGCCGGTCCAGCTTTCGTTTGATTCGCGCTTGTTTCAGCTTGTTTTTACGGCGTTCACGGCGGCGTTCCTTACGGAGCCTTCGGCGCAGTTCCGCCATTTTCTCGACCTGGTGCAAAATGTCCTTGATTCGCTCGGTCGCGAAAGCATTATGTAACTTTTTTCGCGTCACATAATCGAGCAAGCAAACACACAGCAAAAGGCAGCCCACAAATAACGCAAGCGCCACCGGCCACACAATCACAGATGTCTTAATCGCTACAAGTCCAAACGCTGGCGGCATCAGAATAGAGCCCACATAAGAGCCTGCCATTTGAATACTAATCGCGCGGCCCGAAAGTTCTTCGCCAAATCGCGCTGGGGTCGCATGAATGAGTGAGGGATACACCGGAGCGCAACCGAGCCCAAGCAGGCAAATACACACTGGCGTAAACCAGAGCGGCAAAGGTAATACCAGAACAAGACAGCCGAGCACCACGATGGCAATACCCGCATGCACCAAGCGCATATCCGTAAACTTGATAGCGAAAAAGCCGCTTAGAATGCGCCCAATCATGACAGAGGCAAACATGAGCGAAACCGCGATTGCCCCGATTTCTGGTTCAAAGCCACGAGCCACCAAGTAAGTACCGCACCAAAGGCTTGTGGAAATTTCAAGCGACGAATAAAAGAAGAACACCCAGAAAGAAAGCTTCATTCCAGGCACCTTGAGCGCCGCCCACAGCGAGATATCCTTTACCGCAGGCGCCTGCTGCGATTCACCACGCTTTTCCGTCTTTTTCCAAATCGGGAGCGTTATAAGCATCATCACGGCAATCACCGCAAGCAGCAAGGCGACCATGTCATAGGCACCACGCCAGCCGACACCAGTCACCACCGAAATCGAAAACAGAGCCGGGCCAAGGCACGCACCCACGCCCCAGCTGGCATGCAGCCAACTCGTGTGTTTCGATTCCAAATAAATGGCAGCAAAATTGTTCATCGCGACATCAATCGCGCCCGCCCCGATTCCCATAGGAACCGCAAACAGGCACATCATCCAAAATGTCGTCGAAAATCCGTAACCAAACGAAGCCACCGCCGTAAGCGCAATACTCGCAAAAACAAGCTTACCCGTTCCCATCAGGCGCAAAAGCGCGGGCGTCCACAAACTCGAAACAATCGTTCCCACACTGACGATAATCGACAAGAGCCCCGCCGCCGAAAGAGGCGCATTCAGGTCAAGCTGCATCACGGGCCATGCAGCCCCAAGCACTGTATCAGGAAGCCCTAGGCCAATAAAGGCCGCATATATGACAACGAGTAAAAGCAAGCGCTACACCACGAAGGATCTACTTTTTCTCGCGAATGCGCTTGTACAGGCTTTCGGCTTTTTCGGTATCGCCCGCATTCGAGAATACGTGGCCTACGTTTTCGGCACCGATGCGCCCCTGCGAATTCCCAGCCACCCAAGCCTTCATGTAGCAATCGAACGCTTCGTCATAGCGTTTCTGGGTAAAGTAAATCTGTCCCAAATCAAGGTTCAAATCCGCCTTGCCCTTATTGTGGCGAAGTCCTTCTTCAAGCGTGAAGATCGCCATCCACGGAGAATTGTTCTGCACATACATTTGCGCCAAGTAGCGGCGTGCCGAAACATTTTCCGGATCCATCAAGATTCCGTTTTCCATTTCGTTCAAGGATTGCCTCGTGGAATCCATGCTGCGGTAGTAATAAGCCATCGTAAAGTGAACATCGGCGCCCGCAGTAGCGGTCATCTGCAATGCATTCTGAAGAGTCTTGATGGCGTATTCATAGTCGCCCAATTTTTCATAAACTTCAGCAAGGCCATACCACGCATCCATACGGTCCGGGTTCAGCTGCAGGGCGCGTTCAAAATTCTTCTGAGCAAGAGTCCAGTCACGGCCCTTGAGGTAGCATTCCGCCAAGGCAAAATGCACATGATCCGATTCCACGCCAAGTTCAATGGCGCGATTGTAAGCCGCAATGGCCTCGCCCACATCACCACCCAAGTAGTAAAGATCGCCGAGGAGCATCCAGGCCTTTTCAAAAGTCGGCAGAAGTTCTACCGTACGCTTGTAAGCGACCATTGCCACCTGCTTGCGGTCCAGCTGCACCATAGCATTGCCCAAGTTGAACCAGGCAAACGGTTCGTAGCGACCTTCATCAATCGCCGCACGGTACAGCGGCACCGATTCCTTAAACTTACCCTGATCGTAAAGTTCATTCGCCTTAAAGAAGTAGTCTTCAGCGGCATGGACATGCAACGCGGAAAGCAAAAGCAGTAGGAAGTAGACAGTAGGAAGTAGGAAGATGTGATTAGATTTAATTGACAAAGCGGAACTCCTTTGTGGCCTTCTGTGCCACGGGGAATCCGCCCAACTGTGCCGGGCTAAACTTCCACTGTCTTACAGCCTTGAGGGCTTCGTTGTCAAATCCATAACCGGGCGGGTCCTGTGTCAACACCTGAGCCTGCGCCACATCGCCATACACGTCGATCACAATCAAAACTTTCACATAACCCGAAACACCTAGGCGTTTCGCCTTTTCGGGGAACTTCGGCTGAATTTCACGCAACACCTGCGCCTGTTCATCCACTTCGCCGGCTTCGTATACCACATTTTCCATGGAGCCTGTTCCTACGGCCACGCCATCGCCAGCGGCACCGCGGGCAAGCGACAAATCCATCTGGAAATTCTGGCTGCGGGACACGCCCATATTCGAAGAAATCTTGAACGGGTTCGGGTTCACGATCGTGCGAATCACCTTCTGCTTGACTTCAGGCTTCTTTTCACTCACCAGAACTTCCACCTCGGTCACGGCCTCGAGTTCCTTTTCCCCCTTGACACCCTTGTTAGACATCAGCGCATTGATGACGGGGATAGCAAGGAAGAATACCGCACTCACGACAAAGGAGAGTACGAACGCCACCGGGAATCGGAAATATTTTGCGAGGAAATCAAGCATGAACTAGTTAGAAGTAGGAAGTTGGAAGTAGGAAGTTACTCCTCCTTATTGGCCGAAATGGAGACCTTGCGGACTTTGGCGAGGTTGCATTCATCGAGAATGTCAACGACGACTCCGTTAGGGGCGTCGCGGTCGCTCACGATAATCACCGGGCGGTCAGGAGCTTCTGCCATCATCTGGCGGAGCACCGTATTCAACGTCGACAAGTTCACCTGCGTTTCGTTAATGTGAATCGTTCCTTGGCGAGTCACACCAATCAAGATGCTTTCCTTAGCCAGTTCCTTGGCAGAGCTAGCCTTGGGCTTTGTCACATCTACGCCGGTTTCACGGGTAAAGGTCGAAGTCACAATAAAGAAGATGAGCAAGATAAACACCATGTCGAGCATCGGCGACACGTCTACCCTACCGGCTTCCTGTGAACGTTTACGAATAAAACTCATTTTTCCTCCGATTTCTTTTCAAATACGTAGGATTCATATTTCAAAGCCTCGCTCCAGGCGATTTCTTCCACCTTTTCAACTTTGCTGGCCAAGAAGTTGTAAGCCAGCATCAAGGGGAAGGCAACCAAAAGGCCCGCCTGGGTCGTCAGGAGTGCTTCGGAAATGCCATCTGCCATCAGCACCGGATTGCCGAAACCGAAAAGTTGAATGGACTTGAAGGTATGCACCATACCGGACACCGTTCCCAAAAGGCCAAGCAACGGAGCAATGGCGGCGCAAGTCGAAATCGTCTTCAGCCCCTTAGACAAATTGACCGATATGCGGTGGCGAGTCGCTTCCATGGCATTGCGGACCGCTACGGGGCCTTGATCCTTGTAGTTACGGATATCCGATGCAAGCGCGTAGAAGTAGCCAAAACGGCGACGTTCCAACTTTTTGAAGGCCGCTTCTTCGCCGCTTTTCTGCAGCGTTTTCCAGAAACCGCCCAAGCCGTTAATGCTACTCCCCTTCAGCATAAAATAGTAGCCGTAACGTTCAATCATCAAAAACCAGCCGAACCAGCCCAACGCAAACAGCGGGGCCAATACCCAGCCACCTCTAAAGAGGATGCCGAATACAGCTTCCAATATGGAATTTTGATCGACCGGAGCCAAATTAGTCTTCCTTGACCGATTCGTTAATCCAAAGGGCGTTCAACACCGCAAGGCCTGCAGCTTCCATGCGGCCACGCAAAGCATCGGCGCGGTTCGTAAGGAAGGTGTGCAACAGCTGCAGCGGAATGGCAACAATCAAGCCCGCTTCCGTCGTCACGAGGGCGATGGAAATACCGCCAGCCAAAAGCTTCGGGTCAGAAGTGCCATGCATGGTAATGACATCGAAAAGTTCGATCATACCCATCACGGTACCCAAAAGGCCAAGCAGCGGAGCCGTTGCCGCAAACACGGAAATCCAGGAAAGTCCCATTTCAATCTTCGGGGATTCCGCAGCAAAAACTTCTTCCAGGGCCTTCTCGGCAGAAGCGCGATTGGCGTAATTCTTGCCCAGCACCGTGCGCAGCACCTTGCCCACCTTACCGTGGAGTTTCGAAGTCAGGCTGCGAGCCATAGCCACATCGCCCTTTTCCAAGGCCTTAATGCAACGCCTGGTAGAAAGTCCACCAAAGCCGGCGATCACCAACCAGATGAGGCGCCACAGCACAATCAAGAGACCGAGGCCGAAAAGCGTCGCGATGGGATACATCAGAATACCGCCATTCTTGAAGAACACCTTGAGGTCATCCTTCCAGGTGGTTTCCTGGTGGTTCGCCATTTCAGAAGAAAGTTCCGTACTCAAGAGTACATCTACCGGCACCATGACGTAGGCGGAATCTTTCGCTCCGGCAAAAGCCTTGCTGATTTCAGACTTCGTATCGGGAGTCAAGTTTTCTTGCCAGCTGAACACGCGCTTCTTTTCGCCAGCTACCGGAAGCATCAATGCCGCCGGATGCAAGCCGTTGATATCGACGGCGTTTGCCATCTGCATGGCATAGAGGCCACCCAAACGCATACGGTCACCCTGGGCGACAGAAGAACCGAACACCAGTTCAGCCTTCTCTACACCGCTTTCGCGAGTGAATTCCATTTCGGAGCGGGCTGCGTTCAAAATCGATTGAGCAATGCGCAGGGGATCGTCCCTGTACAGGCCCATTTCCTTTTTCACCTTGTTCTGCACTTCGATGCGGTCAGCCACCTTGAAGGGGATTCCCTGTTCGGTGAACTTCGCAAGCGTTTCGAGGCGTTCCGGACCGGCGGCAAGCGACAAGTATTCAGCGCGGGCCTTTTCAGCCTGCAGCTTCACCTGGGCCAAGTCTTCACGGGCAACGCGCACGTCTTCGAAAAGGCGGGCACGTTCCGACATCAAGGCGTCCACCTTTTCCTTGCTTTCGTTGTACTTTTCGTTAAAGAGTTCGCGTTCCTGGTTGGCGGTTTCGCGGTCCTTCCAACGGGCAGCTACAGCCATATCGCGCTTCTTGCGGGCTTCTTCGAGGTCTGCCTTCGCGCTGTTCAATGCAGCACGCTTCTTCACGGCATCGACATCCGCATTCTGCTGGGCATAAGAGAGCGGCGCCAACACAGCGAGAGAGGCTATGAAAACGAGAGACGAGAGACGAGAGACGAAAGATTCGAATTTCATTTACTTGCCCTCCTTCGGAATCGTTACCGGAATCGTGACAAGTCTCGGAGCGGTCTTGCCTTCGGCCACCTTCATCACGTCCTTCAGCACGGTACGCATGGCCAAGTTATCGGACACGTTCTTCCAGGCATAACCGCCATCGGCAGTCCGTGCAAGCCACAGCACATCGTTACCGTCGTTGCTCACGAAAATGGAGGCGACTGCACCGTAGCGCAAATAAGTTCCGGGAACGCTGCGGGCGTCCACCTGCAAAAAGCCCTTGTAGACTTCGGTGGTGTAACCCAGGCGAATACGGTCATAGAAAACTTCGAGTACACGGTTCAAGCCATCGTCGGCTTCAATCAAGCCCTTGTGGAGCTGGTTTGCAATTTCCTGCACACTCTTGACGGTTTCTTCGTTACGGTACGGGAAATCCGATTCAAACACGGGAACCAAGGAATCAATGACCAAGGCCAGGGATTCGCCATACTTTGCCTTACGGTTTTCAAAGTACTTGACCGTTCCCAGCGTCTTCTGGCGAACGTTTGCCAAGTTCTGGAGTTCCGCCTTCAGGGAATCGATTTCCGCCTTCAAGGTCTTGTTCTGGGAAGCCAGAGCCTGCACCTTTTTGCGGCCCACTTCCACAAATTCGGCATGACGTTTCTTTTCGGCATCATGGAGCGATTTCTCGCGGGCTGTTTCAGCCTCCACCGCCTTAATCTGGCGACGGACACTTTCTACCGTTTCCTGGGCCTGCGAAACAACGCCCGCAAGGCTCAGGCAAAGGAATATCTTGGTCAGTAAATGAAATTTCATACGCGAAAAATACAAAGAACCGCGGCCATCAGACCACGGTTTCTTTTGAAAAATGCGCGTTTTTCGCAAAAAAGACTACTTCTTGGAGTCCTTGAAGTACTGCGGAGTATTCTTGGCGCCGGCCTTCTTAAGGGCCTTGATCAAGCGGGTATAACCTTCGTTGGTTGCCCAGTCGAGTACAGAGTAGCCCTGGCCGCACTTGGCGTTCACATCGACACCCTTGTTGATGAGGAACATCATGGCGTCGTAGTTACCGTTCTTCACGGTCCAGTGGATCGGGAGGTAACCGTCAGCGCTACGGGAATCGAGCGGTGCGCCAGCTTCGGCGAGCACTTCGAGCATGTCGACTTTACCGGTCTTTGCAGCGAGAAGCACAGCAGTGCCGAGCGTCTGGGTTTCAGCACCTTCGGCCTTGAGCTGAGTCAGGAGGCGGTTCACCACTTCCTTGTTGCCCATCATCACGGCGTTGTCCAGCACGGCTTCGCCGTTGCCGTTCTTCACGTCGGCCTTGGCACCATGTTCAAACAGGTAGTTCAGCACGACCATGTTGCCCTTGTTGGCAGCGATGGCCACGGCGTTGTTGCCGTTGTCGGCCGGAGCGTCAATTTCGAAAGAAGCCTGCAAGAAGAGAGTCATCTTGGCAGTATCGCCGTTCACGGCATAAGAAACAAACTGGTTCGGGGTAAAGGGAATCTGTTGCTTGGTCAGGTACTTGCGCACGGACTGCGGGTCGTTCGGGTCCATCTTGTCGTTACAACCGGTAACGGAAACCATCAATGCGGCGGCGCAAAGGGCCAACAACTGCTTTTTCATAAAAATCTGCTCCAAATGAGGTTTTTCTTAATTTTGGTCTAAAAAATAATCAATTTTTGGGCAATAAACACAAAAAAACTCTATTTAGAACTTTTTTTTACCAAATTATCCCCCACGCCTCCACAGCCCCTTTTTATGCCTCCGGACATTCCTTTATATATTTATGGCATGAGAAAGAGAATTTTTACCCTGATTTTGCTTGCGAGCACCCTTACCTTTGCCGACCGAGTGGTCATCGACACCTCCATGGCGGCTTCTACCGACAACGACTACAAGGATTTCGAGGACCGCGGATCGTTCGGCCCCTATATGGAATTCGGCAGCGTCAAAATGAAAAACGTCAACTATTCCTACAAGGTGAACGGCAGGAGCCACAATATCAGCGTGGACAACACCTACCTTTATGGTGCCTCGGGTAGCCTCCCCCTTACGGAATGGTTCGACATTTACCTGATGGCCGGTTACCAATACCTAGGAGTCAGCCATTCCCCCCGCAACAGGGAGCAGGCTTATCAGGACCTCGCCGCCTATGACGACGAAGACGACTTCTTCGAAGCCCCCTTCGACTCCACCGACCTGGAAGGCCGCCACGAAATCCACACGGCCCTTTTCCAGCTGGGTTTTGACTTCGCCCTGCCCATCGTCATGAATTACAAGCACCAGTTCATGCTCAAGCTTTACGCCTTCGGCGGCGCCGTATTCGGCAAGACCTTCTTTGCCGACGATACCAAGTTCACCTCGCCCGCCATTTACGGTTACGCCTACGGTGCAGGCCTCCGCACGGCATGGCACGGATTCTTCCTGTCGACGGGTTTCAGGAACAACCACGAATATTTCCACACTTATTTCGAGCGCAAGACGGGAGACGTCCGCGACGACGACGAATTCATGCTTGATTTCGACACGTACTTCCAGCCTTACGTGAGCCTCGGAATTACGTTATTCTAAGGAACGATTAAGCAGTCTTACTGCTTGATCTTCAGCATTTCACCAACCTTAATCTTGGTGTCCTGCAAATCGTTCCACTTGACGATTTCTTCGATGGTCACCTTATATTGGCGAGAGATGTCCCAGAGACCCTCACCTTTTTTGACGGTGTGAATCTTGAACTGCGCTTCTTGAGCGGTACCGGCGACCTTCAGCTTCTGCCCCACGCTCAAGCTAGAGGAACTGCCCATGTTGTTCAATTCCTGGATCTTTGCCACGGTGGTTCCGAACTTACGGGCAATATTCGTGAGGTTGTCACCCGATTGCACCGTATAGACAGAAGTCTTTTCGTTGGAAGCCTTCGGCTTGGCAGCGGGCTTGCTTTCGGACTTGGCGGTCTTCTTCTCGGCCTTCTTGCGCACGTATTCGGGAATGACCAGAGAATCGCCCACCGAAAGACGGCGGTTAAAGCCTTCGTTCGCCTGCATGAGCATGACCACCGGAACGTCGAAGGTTTCGGCGATTGCCGCGAAGGTATCCCCCTCACGGACAACATACTTTTCGCCCTTTGCCATTTTCGGGCGGATCTTTTCAACCTGGGGTTTCGGTTCGGGTTTAGATACCACTAGGGTGTCGCCTTCCTTGATGACGGCGGCGGCATCCAGGGAATTCCAGGAGCGGACGGAATCTTGGGAAATGCCGAACTTGCGGGCAACGGATGCCAGATTATCATCGGACTTGACAATGTAGGTACGCACCTTTTCGGGTTTCTTGCCGCGATTGGCCTTGGGCTTCGGAGTCACCTTGATCGGAATGAGCAGGGACTGGCCCGCGCGAATGCGGGTATTCTTCATGTCGTTGGCCTGCTGCAGTTCAGACACCTTGATGCCGTACTGGCGGGCAATCATGCCCAGATTTTCGCCCTTGCGGACCTTGTGGTGGTGCCAGCTGGAGAAGTTATTCTTTTCCATCTTGTCGTAGCCATCTACAAAGGCGGCACGAGTACCCACCGGCAAACGCAACAGGTAGGAATCCTTGTTCGGCGGCGTACACCACTTGACCAGTTCCATGTTCAAGGTACGCAGCGTATCTTCGGAGACCTTCAAAAGCTTGGCCACTTCTTCGAGCGGGAAGGAATCGAAAACCGTCACCGTATCGAAATCGGGCTGGTAAGTCTGTTCCACCGTCATCTCGTACTGTTCCGGGTAATGACCGACGACCATGGCCGCCAAGATACGGGGCACATAGCGCATGGTTTCCTTGGGCAGTTCCAAGTCCCAATAGGTCACGGCGATGGTCGTATCGCGGGTCGTGTCTTCCTGCATTTCGCGAAGCAGCCTGCGGACGCGGCCTTCACCGCAGTTGTAGGCCGCCATCGCCAAAAGCCAGTCGTCAAATTCGTCGTGCAGGCGGTTCAGGTACTTGAGAGCGGCCATCGTCGCCTTTTCCGGATTGCGGCGCATATCCACCCAGTAGTCCACTTCCAGGCCGTAGCGCTTGCCCGTTTCGGGAATGAACTGCCACATGCCCGATGCCTTGGCGCGGCTGTAGGCCTTGACCTTGAAGCCCGATTCCACCAAGGCGAGGTAAATCAGGTCGCGAGGCATCTTGGCCGAATCGAGCTGGGCGTAAATCAGCGAGTCATAAGCGGTCTTGCGGTTCAAAGAACCCGCCATGAAGGCGCGTGCCGAAGTCGTCATGTAGTAGATTTCTTGAAGCACGCGCTCGTTGAAACTCACGGGGAGCGTAAACTGCGACAAGTCCAGAGTATCCAGGAAGCTTTCGATCACCTGGAGGGCGGCACTGTCGGCCGCACTTTCGTCGAGAGCGTCAATCCCTTCGATAGAGACATCGTTTCGCGTATAGTTGTCGACATTCTGGCCCATTTCGGCCACGTTGGGGTAAACTTCGTCGAGGGCGCGCACAATGCGGAGCGGCATCTTGACGCGGTAGGCGGAATCTTCGGCCGCAGAGACATTCTTGTAGGTAGAATTGAACCTTTCAGAAACCAACTGCCTCAGGGATTCATCCAGGTAATGTCTAGCCAAAAGCCATTCCTGGTTGTCCATGGCCTGCAAAGCATACTGGTAATAGGTCCAGGACGGGCGAATGGCGAGAGAATCCGAAATTTTTTCCTTGAGGGCCCGTTCCGAAAAAGATTCAGTTTCAGAGGAATCCGCTGTTTCAACCTTGGGCGTCATATCGGGCTTACTAGCACAACCCGCCATGACCAATAGCAATAGGGACAATATACCCGAAACGAAATAATTCATCTAATTTCCAGTTACTTTTTCTACACCAAACCAAATGACACCGGCCAAGACAAAGGCTGCAACCATCTGCAAAATAATGATGATTCGATTCAGTCGATAAGCCTTTTGGGCTTTACGGTGCCAAGAGGGCAGTTCCTGTTTTTCTTCCAATTCCTTCATTTCGCTAGAAATATAGTAATTAGCAGCAATAAGAAATTTTCTATGTTATACATCGAGTTATGAGAAAGCTGTTTGCCGCATTATGCCTAATGTCCATGCCGGTCCTCGCACAGGTCGGCATCGTAAGGTCTACCAGCGGCATTCACGCGCCTTCGGCAAAAACGAATCCTCAAGGCTACCTGTACGTTTCGGGCGCATTCGAAATGGCCAGCGACGGAAACACCTTGAGCATGAGCGACGGCTACACCGATTCTAAAGGAAACTTTACCGAACTCGACAACAACACGCCCTCTAACGACGAAACCTTTTTCGTGAGTTTCGCCGTTTTGGACAACCTGGAACTGGGATTTTCGTTACCGGTTCACTACGAAGGCCAAATCAACAATACGAACCTGGACGGAATGGGCCTCGGAGACCTGCAGCTGTCCGCCAAGGGCTCGATCCCTGTCAACGAATGGTTCAATTTGGGTATCAGCGGCGAAATCCTGTTTCCCACGGGTTCCACGGAAAAGGGATTCCGCCCCAGGCACCGCTGGTATATCAAGAGTGACAACAGCGCCTACGCCTTCACCGCCAACAACGCGGCCACCAACATCAACGTCCACTTTTCGTTCGACTGGAGACATTACCTGGTTTTCAACGGCTACACCGGCATCTTGAACGATCTCCAGGATAAGGACAAATACTTCCTCTGGGGTGCCGGCTTCAACGTATTCCCCGAAAAGACCATCACGCTCATTCTCGAAGCTTCTGGCGAAACGCCCTTCCGTTCTACCCGCTGGGGCGACCATTTCTTGAACAGCCCCTTCAGAATCACCCCCGGCCTGCGTGTCAATCTCCCCCGTCAAAGCTACCTGACTATTTCGGGTGATATCGGCTTCCATTACTTCAAGGAGCTGGACACCGAAGACGCCTTGCAAGTCAACCTGAAATCTGGCGGAGAAAGCATCTATTACCCCATGGCAGGTTCACCTGAATTGGGTATCGCCATTACCTTGAGCAAGATTTTCGACTTCAGCTGGGGCGACGACGACCACGACGGCGTTATCGACCGCAAGGACATGTGCCCGAACACCTTCAAGGGACAAGTCGTCAACCCCCGCGGATGCCCCGTGGACGAAGACTTGGATGGTGTCCTGAACATTGTAGACCAATGCCCCGCTACACCGATGGGACTGGCAGTGGACTACAACGGTTGCCCCCTGGACCATGACGGCGACGGCGTGGCAGACTACTTGGATAAATGCCCCAATACCACAGCAGGCTTTGCCGTAGATTCCATCGGCTGTACCTTGGACACCGATGGCGACGGTATTGACGACAACAACGACAAGTGTAACGACTCGCCCAAAGACGAGCCCGTCGGAAAAGACGGCTGCCCGCTGGACCAGGACCACGACGGCATTACCAACGACTTGGACCAATGCCCCGACACTCCCGAAGGCATCTCTATCGACAAGCACGGTTGCCCGCTGGACTTTGACGGCGACGGCGTCCCCGACGATCTGGACAAGTGCCCCAACAGTAAGCTCGGCGAACAAGTCGGCGAATCGGGCTGTCCCCTGGATTCCGACAAAGACGGAGTTCCCGACACCAAGGACGAATGTGCCGACACTCCCGAAGGCGTCTTGGTCAATATTCTCGGTTGCCGCATAGACCAAGACAGTGACGGAATCTTTGACGAAGAAGACAAGTGCCCGGGCACCCCCGAAGGCGCCCCCATCGACAGCTTGGGCTGTCCGCTGGATTCTGACGGCGACGGTATTGCGGACTGGGCGGACCAATGCCCCGGCACCCAAGCGCAGGCAACCATCGACGATTCCGGCTGCCCCACCAACCCCAGGCAGAACTTCAACGTATTCGCCAAGCAAATCCACTTCAAGGGCCATGACACGCTACTGGTGAATTCCAGCTACACCGCCTTGAACGACATCGTGTACCACATGCGACAATACCCGGTGAATCTGGAAATCCAGTGCGCCGCCAGCGACGCCTCTGGCGAAAACGCCAACCGCATTTCTACCGAACGCGCCCAATTCATCTACAACTACCTGGTAAAGAAGGGCATCAGCAAGGATCGCCTCAAGTACCAAGGTTTCGGCAAGAAACTGCCGCCCACCCTCATCCAGAAGAACGGCAGCACGGACGCTGTCAGGTTTATTCCTAGTAGACAGTAGGAAGTAGGAAGTAGGAAGTATTTTTTCTATATTTGAACCTCCCCAAACATTAAAAAGGATTTTCTATGAAGATAGCCGACAAGACTGTTGTCCAGATGCACTACACCCTGACCTCCGACGAAGGCAAGGTCATCGATTCTTCCGAAGGCCGCGAACCGCTGCAGTACATTCAGGGCGCCCACATGATCGTCGTGGGTCTCGAAAAGGCCATGGTCGGCCATGATGTCGGCGACAAGTTCGACGTCAAGGTGATTCCGTCCGAAGGCTACGGCGAATACAACGAAGAAATGACCCAGGAAGTCCCGCTGGACGTTTTCCAGGGTGTCGACAAGGTTGTCGAAGGCATGATGTTCTACGCCCAGACTCCGGCCGGCCCGATGCCGATCCGCGTGAAGTCCGTTTCCGAAAAGACCGCCGTCATCGATGCGAACCATGAACTCGCCGGCCAGAACCTGAACTTCGCCATCGAAGTCGTTTCTGTGCGTGAAGCTACCGAAGAAGAACTGAACCCGGGTCACCACTGCTGCTGCGGCGGCAAGGGCGAAGGCGACCACGAATGCGAATGTGGCGGTCACGGCAACAAGGAAAACTGCGACGGCAACGGCGGTTGCGGCTGCGAACACCACGCCGAGCACCACAACAAGTAATCGCACCTTAAATTTTAACATCAGAAAACGCCCCGCTAGATGCGGAGCGTTTTTCAATTTGCGGTCAAAGCCTTATTTTACTCGTACTGCGGGACTTCCCATTCCTTCGGAACGGGAGCGGTGTCGTTATGCTTGTAGGTGAAGCCCTTTTCCGGGTCCAGTTTTTCAACAGCACCCTTCACCGCGGACTTGCACTTGCTACCATCTGCAAAGACCGTGCAGCTCTTGTTCATGAGAATCAGCTGGTCGCCAAACACGGCCCAGATGCCGGTTCTCTTGCCCTGAGGCACCTTGCTCAAGGTCCACTCTAAAGTATAATCGCCGTTGCTATCGAGGGAAAGCGACCACTTGGTGTCTTCGTCATAAGCCACCCAGCTACCGGCCAGCTTTTCGCTATCCACTTCCTTGCTTTCAAGCTCGGCCTTCGTGCATTCCAACGTGCTGCCCGCCTGAATGGTCATCTTGAACTTCTTGTTCAGAGAAGCCATAACGAGGGAATAGGCTTCCGTTTCAAAAAGTTCCGTCACCATCAGCAAGTAACCGCGCTGGATATCGTAGGCGCCAGCCGACCACGTCGTGGAATCGCCGATCTTTTCTTCGACGATATAGCTGTCCTTGTAGAAAGAATACACCTGTTCCAGCTTTTCGGTTTCGTTTTTGCAAGTAAGCTTGGTTCCATGCAGTTCGTTGGCGTCCGAAATATCGTTACGGTCAACGTCTACAGGAGACTTCTTGACATCCTTGTAGTCGCCATCATTGACAGAAACCTGCAGCTGGTCGTTTTCGTTGACGATAAACTTGAGCGTTGCGGTCTTTTCAAAGAATGCCTGCATTTCGTCGGAGCTCTTCGAGTCAGACCCCATAAAGGAACCGTTGTCGGTGCTTATCTTAATCACGCCGCCCTTGAAATCCGAATGGACCGCAATCACAGCCATCGAAGAGGCATCCTGAATCCACAGGGAGAACACGCCCTGCTTATTTCCCGAAGCGAGGTACAGTTCGGTTCCGAACATTTCGCCGAGAGTCATGTTCTTTTCCAAGTCATCCAAGGTTGCGGCGCGGGTGCCCTTGGGCACATCGGCTTCTTCGGAAGACGACGATTCCGTCGTCGAAGAAGAAGACGTTTCTTCGACGCTAGAAGAAGAACCGTCGTCGCCACGTTCCACGTTAGACGAATTATCGTCGCTGCCACAAGCGGCCAGCATCAAGGTCATCGCCAAGGCAGATGCCCCCAGAACAGAACAAACTTTAAAATTCATACATACCTCGTTTTATGCATAGGAATATAAACAAAAAAAAGGGCAATGTAAATAATTGCCGATTTTTTGTGATAAAATACGCTTTTTAACTCAAATTTCTAAGGGTGAACCGGGATTATAGCCCAAATCGGCCCTAGCGTTTTCGATATCGGGAGCGGCGTCGTACAAAAAGCCCGCAAGGGCCTGTTCTGCCGTAACGGGTTTCCCGCCAATCCAGCTTTTGAGCACGGCAAGTTTTTTTGCAATCCACCAGGGCACCGGAATCATCCAATGACGCTTGCCCGCCAGCTTCAAGACCGCCTTGGCCATCTCCGCCATCGAAAGGACACCCTCGCCAGCCAAGGCGTAAGTCTTACCAACGGCATTTTCGGAAAGACCGGCCAAGGCAATTCCCTTGACCAAGTCAACGCTTTTGACGGGGCGCTTGAGGCACTTGCCGCCACCGGGCAAGAAATACACCGGGAAGCGTCGCACATAGTTGGCGTACATGTTGAATTCGATTCCACCGCCGTAACCGACCGGTTCGCCTATCACCAGCGTCGGGCGCACGATCGTCCATTGCAGGCCGGATTCCTTGACGCAAGACTCCCCCGCCAGTTTGCTTTTGCCGTACTCCGTCAGTACAGGGTACGTCACCGAAATGCTTGAAACGTAAAGGAGGCGCTTTACACCGGCTTCTTTGGCGGCGGCAACCACATTCCGGGTTCCGTTGGTATTGATGCGTTCAAAGGCGCCCGGCTTTGTCGAAAGAAGGATGGCGGCCAGGTGGTAGACCAAATCTACGCCCACAAAGGCCTTGCGGATTGAATCCGCATCCGAAACATCCCCATAAAAGACCTCCACCCCCTCGGGTAAAAACCCAGCCTGGGTATCGCCCGGGAGCACAAGCACGCGAACACACACATCACGAGCCAAAAGTTCCCGACAGAGCGCCTTCCCTACGACGCCTGCGCCACCCGTCACCAAAGCAATCATTGCTAGGCTTCCAGCAAATAGCGGATATCCTTGACCTTGCGGGCAAGGTCTTCGTCTTTATCCATCTGCTTCACAAGTGAACGGATTGCGGCGATAACAGAAGAGTAATCCCTGTTAAAGAATTCGCCAATATTTACGAGCGATGTACTGGTCATTTCGCGGCAAAGGTACATCGCCACCTTACGCGGAAGGGCTACACCGGCGTCCTGGCGCTTGCTTGCAAGGGCCGTGAGGTCGCAGCCGAATTCCATGGCCACGGTTTCGGAGATTCCCTTGACTGAAAGTTCCTCGACGCCAGAGGTTCCCGGAGCTGCCACCAAGCGCTTGACGGCGCCCAGGTCCAGGTTCTCTTCGCAGAATTCGTTCATGGCACGGAGACCGTTCAGCATGCCCTCGATCACGCGGAAGTTTTCGCGCGGTGGGAGCGACAGGAACCTGCAAATTTCTTCGCGGTCCTTGTCGACGAACGGAATGCTCATGGACTTCTTCTGGATCAGCTTCATGCGAGTCGTAAGGTCCGGTACATCGAGGCCCACAGCCACGCAAGATTCCAGCGGAGCCAGAAGCTTTTCCGAAATGCACGGGATTTCGGAATGGCCCTTGGGGCGCGCTTCGCCTTCGCGAAGCGGATTGAACTGCGACGGATGCCTGTCGCAAGAAAGCACCACCTGCTTGCCCTGGGCGCGCAAATGCTTAATCAAAATGGCAAGGCGCTTCTGCGTGCTGACGCCATATTCCAGAAGCTGGACGTCGTCCAAAAGCAGCACATCGCAGTTTTCGTACTTTTCCTGGAAGGCGTAAGCAAGTTCACGGACGTTGCCGAGTTTTGCGTCTAGCGTCTTGCTCATGGCCGTAGCGTCACGCAGGAATTCGTAAGCATGGCAATAGACCACGCGGATCTGGGAATTGCTCTTGAGCATCTGTCCGGCAATGGACTGCAACAAATGAGTCTTGCCGAGACCGGACTTGCCATATACAAAAAGCGGATTCAAGGCCGGATCGCCCGGCTTTTCGGCCACGGACTTGCAAGCTTCACAAGCGGTAAAGTTGCAGTCGCCTTCGATAAAGTTCTCGAAAGTATAGCCGGCATACAAAGAAAGCTTGAGACGGGGGGCGCGCTTCTTGGCGGCAACACGGGCCGGGCGCACGGGCGGAAGCTTCGGGGCTGCCGGAGTCGACATCACCTGCACGCTTTTTTCGCTAGCGGCAATCGAAATCTTGAAATCAACAAAGGATTCACCAAGGACTTCGGAAAAGGCGGTACGCAATACACCGGCGTAATGGGCGTTCACCCAATCTCTGCGAAATTCATCAGGAACCGTTATCTGGGCGTAGCCGTCAAAAAATCCCTCGTATCCGACCATATCAAGGATTTCGAGGCCCAAATAATCATTACATTCAATATGCGCACGGTCCAACACCAACTGCCAGACCGAAGATTCAGAATTCAAAAGAGCAACAGAGTTCGTCACGTTCTACCAATCATCTAAAAAAGCATGAAAAAATTAAATAAAGCATACAACAAAATGTCAGGGGCATGCATTTTTTTTTGAAAAGTGGCGATTTTAGCTCAAAAACTGCAAAAAATTATTTATTACCAATATTGCCCCCATTGTTACAAACAAATCACGCTTTTAGTCACTCCGCAATCAAGACAGACTCCCTATGATTGGAACAACTTATCAACAGAAAAATTTTGAACTATGTCTTGACAAGAAAATGAACACTTTTAGTGAACAAAGGTGCATTATTTTTTTTAAGCATACAAAAAAATAACTGCCCATTTTTGTCAAAAAAAGGCAGTTTTTCGTAGAAGATATTGATTATCAAGGATTTAGCGTTCTATTTATTTTCGTCGACTTTCGACTGGAGATTTTCGATACGCTGTTCCAGCATTTTTTGAATTTCGGGCAGGAGTTTATCCTTGATGCGGTCCAGATAAAGGCACTGCAACTGGATCATACGGTTACGATGCCTACCGGCGTGTTCCTGGATCCAACGACTCACCGCCACCTGACGATCCTGCATACGTTCCTGCAGCACCTGCTTGATATACGTTGTCTGTACAGACATATAACGCTGCATATTGAAGGGAAGCTTGTAGGTGCGGATAAACTGCTTAAGCAATTCCAGAAGCGACAAGTTCTGCGCCCTGCGTTCCTGAATGAATTGCTTCAATTCTTCGCAGTGGCACTGAAAGAAAGGCATAATGGCTTTATCATCAATCTGATAAAGTTCCAGTTCGTCTTGTTTCTTTGTCGCTTCGTCGACGGCCATACGCAATAAATTTATAAAAAATTCAAATTTTATGTGATTTTACGCACAAAAAAGGCAAAATTCGCACCAAATGAAAGATTTTCGTCATTTTCTTGTAAGAAAACGATTCCCTCGGTCCCCGGATGCAGGCGATCCACATCTCCCCCCCTGAAATCTTTCATCGCCTCGATCTTGCAAGGAGCCATTCCCGACGGTGTCATCAACTCCAGGGAATCGTCGATAGAGAAGGGCGTCTTGACGTTTACGCGGCAAGAATTCGTAGCAGCATCGTAAGACAGGACCTGCGCCGCCACGCAGCCACCGGGAGCTTCTTCGTGAGTGGACTCGTAATTCTGCGGCAGAGGGCCACGCAGGAATCCCGGCATGAATCCGCGACCATCCACAAAGGAAATCGCGCGACGGCTTTCGTCGGAAACCTTCACCGATTCCGTAGGCACGCCCTGTGCAAACTGATCGGCACAAGAATCTATCGCCATACGGTAGGCACGCACCACCTGACTCAAGTAATACACCGACTTGGTGCGACCTTCGATCTTGAACGAATCAAGCCCCGCCGCCATCAGTTCCGGAATCACGTCGATCGCGCAAATGTCGCGGCTACTCATGAAGTATGTGCCCCAAGTGTCTTCGTCCAAGGCAATCGGATCCAGTTCCGGGCGGTCGGTGCGCTGCAGGCGGAAGGAGCCTTCATGCTCCTGATAGTTTTCGCACTGCGGCTCCGGGTTTGCGTACAAACGATACGGCATGCGGCAGCTGTTATCGCAGGCGCCCTGGTTGGCATCGCGGCGAGTCACCCAGTTACTGAGCATACAGCGACCGGACATCGACATACAGACGGCACCATGCACGAAAACTTCCAAT
Source organism: Fibrobacter sp. UWT2 (assembly GCF_900142545.1). Classification (NCBI taxonomy): domain Bacteria; kingdom Pseudomonadati; phylum Fibrobacterota; class Fibrobacteria; order Fibrobacterales; family Fibrobacteraceae; genus Fibrobacter; species Fibrobacter sp. UWT2. Next base: position 180,325 of record NZ_FRBF01000005.1, read on the forward strand.
TCCAAATCCGGCAAGCGGTCCTTGATTTCCAAAATCTCGGACAAACGAAGTTCACGGCTCAAAATCACGCGGCTCACGCCAAGGTCATGCCAGAACTTGGCCGCCAAATAGTTCGTGGTATTCGCCTGTACAGACAAATGAATCTCGACCTCGGGTCGCACTTCGCGCAACCAACCCACAAAACCGGGGTCCGCCACAATCAATGCGTCAGGTTTCAAGTCAATGGCCGCAAGCAAGGCCTTCTGGAAAGCCTCCACCTTCACGTTGCGGGGAATCACGTTACTGGTGAGGTAAAACTTCTTGCCCAGGCGGTGGGCATATTCGATACCTTCGGCCAGGTCGTCCAAATTCTTAAAACCGTTTTCGCGGGCACGGAGCGAAAAGGCGGGCTGCCCCGCATATACGGCATCGGCGCCGTAAGCGAAGGCGTACTTCATGCGAACAAGGTCGCCAGCAGGAGCTAAGAGTTCAGGTAGCATTGTAGTAGACAGTAGGAAGTTGGAAGGGGTGTGGGTTCGCAATTACCACTTGAAGCCGGTACGGAGGTAAACCTTTTCGTCGTTGAACAACGTAATCTCGCCGAGGAAGAATACGTACTGTCCTTCGTAGCTGACCGAGGGTGTCAGAGAATATTCCATCTTCGCGCCACGCAAGAAATGCTTGTGGATTTTCATATGGTCCCGACGCGGGGTCGTATCGTTTACAGCGCTGCCGTGATCCGTTCCCTTCCAGAACCAGGTGTTTCGCAAGGATGCAAAAACGTGATGGTCCAGGCGGCCATAAGCGGTAAAGTCAATGGTCTGGCTATTAGGCCCTGCCTGACTGCCCAGCGGGCGGCCCAGATGAGCCATCTGCGCCGTATTCTCGTAGAAGTGGGAATACACGTAAGGTTCGATGCGGGCGTATTCAGCGATAAAGCCCGATTCCAGCAAATGCGACTTGATCTTGAAATCGTGGGCGCCATGCATACCCGCCATCCAAGCCCACTTGGCTTCGATGTTGTCGTTTTTCACGAGACTCACCGGGCTTTCCATGTCATCCAGGAAGAATTCCGTATAAAGGCGGAGTGAATTGAACAAGCGGTAGTTGAAGTCAAAAGAAAGAGAGCCGTTGTTGCTGTCTTCGGAGTAGTTGCCCTTTTCCATGAACAGGGGAACCGTCGGAATGAACAGCCAAGGTTTCAAGTTGTCATACTGAATCTGAAGTTCGCTGATACCGAAGGTCGCATTGCCCACGGCAAGTTCGTAACGGTGGCCAAAGATATTGCGGGTGTTGTCGATATTGCTGGAGCTCATGCTCGAAAAGATGCGCAGGTCTCCATAGAACGAAAGCACGCGCAGCGGGCCAAATTGCATATCGAGCGAAAGCATGTTGTACGGCAGCGCAAACTGGTTCAAGCTCAAGTTATTGTAGTAGCCGGGGCCCCAGTGCATCACGTCGCGGCCAAAGTCCAGGCGCAGCCAATCGTAGTTCAGGGCAATGTGCGTGCGGTAGCGGGCGTAACTGGTATACTCGAGGCCGGAATTGTTTTCTTCTTTCTGGACTTCCAGGAACTCGCCATCAAAAGCTCTTGGGCGATCCGCCGAATGACCTTCATCATAAATACGCGCATCGAGCACGAAGTCAATGGAATCCGCATAACCGCGCAAGTAAATGCCTCCATCGATTCCCGGCCAAATGGTATCGCCAAGAGCTTCGCCGCCGCGGTAGTCCATGCCACCCACCAACGACATCGCCAAAGCCATGCGGGGCTGCGATTTTTCAAAAGAGCCGTGTCCCGAAACCGACGCCCCGTTTTCGTTATCGAAGTAAAGCAGGGCGTTCTTTTCTGTTGCCACAAAGTTCTTGCGGAAAGAGGTATCGCGATGCGGGTAAGCAAAGAACTGACGCCCTTCCCCTGTTGTCACACGATGCAAATCAAACAGCATCGGAGAATTTTCCAACAGGCGCAAGTTGCGAACATTCTCGGGGCCTACCACCGGCGATGCAGCGAAGGCCGGCATAGAAAGCAGGGTTGCCACCCAAAGGGCAAACGGCTTAGACAGGGATATTTTCATAACGTCTCGATTTTACAAGAATCTAAATGGCGTAATTTCTAAAAAAGATAGCTTTTTATTCCCTGTATACACCGAAACAAAAACAAATTGGAGCGATTTGTTCCGAACGGGAAAATTCGTTCCATTTTACGTTTTCTGTTTTTTTTATTAAGTCGTTTTTTCCCGTGAATCCGCCCCAAACGCATTGTATCTTTAGTCTAAACAACCTTTATTTGAGGGAATCATGTTCACAAGGAAATGTTTGGGATACTCTTCACTTGTCGCGATGGGCCTTATGGCGGCCTGTTCAGACGACAGTTCTAATTCTCCGAAGGATGAAATTTCAGAAGCCATCGAGAATCAGGAAATCAACACTAACCCTTGCATCTATGACGGCTACACCGCCATGCAAGGCGCCAGCGGCGAAACGCTTTGCCTTGATGCCGAAGGTACTTTGGCCTTCTGGATCAATACCGACGGGACCTACGGATTCCCCGAAGCAGCGCAGGGCGCAACCGAAAGCGGCACCACCGATCCATCTACCACTACACCTGATCCTGCTGCAGAAACATCACCGAGCGATCCCGCCACGGATCCGTCTGCAAACGATCCGGCGGAATCGACCACGCCCGCAGAGAATACTTCCAACTTCTGCACGACGGACAAGGCTCTCTATACCGTGAACGGCATTTCTTACTACAAGGATGCCGAAGGCAATCTCTATTACTTTGATGCTAGCTGCAACAAGACTACGGTCACAGCGGCTACACCTGAAAGCAGTTCTTCTGAAACCATTTCGGAAGATCCCGAAACAGCAGCCAGTAGCGCTTCTCAGCCGGGACTTACTTCTTCTGAAACGGTAACGCCGGAATCGAGCAATTCGAATGTAGCGCCCAGCAGTTCTGCAGATGCAACCGCAAACAGCAGCGCCTCTGTCGTAACGCCTTCAAACGGTAGCGTTCCCACCATCAGTTACGCCGCAAACGGTGCCACTGTCGAAAACAACAACAACTGCGTCACGGTCACTGGCGGCGAAGTCGAAATTACTTGTGCCGGCGACTACGACTTTAGCGGCTCCTATAGCGGCGCTGACGCCCAGATCCGCGTGTATTCTCCCAAGAGCGATTCGGGCGTTTACCTGAACCTGCGCGGACTCACGCTTACCAATACGGCTGATGCTCCCATTTATTCGCAGATGTCCAGCAAGACCTTCGTGGTCGCCAAAAGCGGAACCACCAACACGCTTAGCGACGGAAGCACCCGTACGAAGTCTTATACTTACGTCAATTCCAACAACGAAACGAAGGTAGATACCACCAGCGCCTGCATTTACGCCAAGGACGACTTGACCATCAAGGGCGAAGGTACCTTAATCGTGAAGGGCAACTACAACAACGGCATTCACACTAGCAACGACTTGCGCTTCCGCGGTGCAACGACAATCAACGTGACCGCCGCAAATAACGGTTTGAAGGGCAAGGGCATCGTGGATATCGAAAACGGAAACATTACCATCGCAGCGACCAACGGCGACGGCATCAAGAGCGACGAAGGCGAAGATGCAGGCTCTATAGTAGACAATAAAGGCATTGTCAATATCAAGGGCGGCAACATCACCATTACCAAGGCGGGCGACGACGGCATCCAGGCTTACAACTATATCATCGTCCAAGACTCGGTTTCTGAGCCGAACATCAAGGTAACATCGACCGGCAAAGGCATCGTCTCTGACAACAGAGTTTACATCAATGCCGGGAAAATTGACATTTCTTCTGGTGATGACGGAGTGCATTCCAACTTGAACGTCTACTTTAACGGAGGCTACACAACTATTGCGGCCCCCAAGAACGACGGCGTACATGCCGACTCAACCCTCATGATCAACGACGGTACCATCTACGTGACCAATTCCTATGAAGGTCTGGAGGCCTGGTACATCAAGGCAAACGGCGGCATTACCGATGTCTACGGAACCGATGACGCCTGGAATGCTGCCGGCGGCAATGACGGATCCGGCAACACCAATCAAAGCGGCCAGTCAAACTGGGGATTCGGCCCCGGAGGCGGCATGGGTGGCAGAATGGGAAGCAGCAGCGGTTTCCTTACCATTACGGGCGGCGTACACCACGCAAAGACTGGCTCCGGTGACACCGACGGCATTGACAGCAACGGCGAACTCACCATTTCTGGTGGCGTTGTCATCGTTGAATGCCAGATTAGCGGCGGCATGGGCGGCTCCTTCGACGCCGACGGTTCAGCAAGCCTCACCAGTAAAACGGTTCTCGGTTTCAGCAGCGGTTCCTCGGAAAAGGGCACTAACTATAACGTCAGCTTTACAACCGGCAGCTACTACGGAACATCTAACATCGCATTCAAGCCCACCATATCGGGTAGATACATGGTCGCTACTACAGGTCAGCCCGCACAAGTAAGCAATACCTCCAGCTACCAGAAGAGCGTCACCTTCCCTTCAGGAAGCTCCGTCTACTACAACGAATAGAATTCCTCCTAATCCACCAAAAAGTCCTCCGCGAATTGCGGAGGACTTTTCATATTCTTGCGGCAAAGCCGCCTTGCTATTAGCTACATCCAACTGCGTTCAGACGTACCCGAGATACCGCGGATCTTAAGATCGAAGTCATCGGGGTTCGTGGCAGCGTTCATAGCCGTTTCAAGGGAAATCTTTTCTTCTTCGTAGAGTTTCAGGAGCGCCTGGTCGAAGGTCTGGCTGCGGTACTGCATGTGACCTTCAGCAATAGCCTGCTCGATCAAGTCGTTCTTGTCCTTGTCTTCGATGTATTCCTTGATTGCCGCCGTATTCACAAGGATTTCGGCAGCAGGCACTCGCCCGTTACCATCCTTGGTCGGCAACAAGCGCAGCGAAATAATACCGGCAAGCACTTCAGAAAGCAGCAAGCGAATTTCGTCATGCTGGTGCGGCGGGTACATCGAAAGCACACGGTGAATAGTTTCCGTCGCGTTCGTGGTATGGATCGTCGCAAACACCATGTGGCCCGTATCGGCAGCCGTCATGGCAATCTGCATGGTTTCCAAGTCACGAATTTCGCCCACCAGAAGCACATCGGGGTCCTGACGGAGAGCGGCGCGCAAGGCGTTGGCGTAAGAAAGCGTATCCACACCGATTTCACGCTGCGAAATAATCGCCTTGTTGTCCTTGTAAAGGTATTCAATCGGGTCTTCGACCGTAATGATGTTTACCGCTTCATTCTGGTTGATGTAATCCAGCATGGCGGCCAAGGTCGTCGACTTACCCGAACCCGTTGTACCTGTAACCAGCACGAGACCACGCTTGGTCAAGGACATGTCGCGAATGACTTCGGGCAAATGCAATTCTTCAAAGGCCGGAATCTTTGCCTTAATGTGACGAATCACCACAGCGATAGAACCGCGCTGGCGGAAAACGTTCACACGGAAACGGCCCATGTCGCGGGCACCCACGGCAAAGTCGCATTCCTTGTTAGCTTCAAAACGCTGTTTCTGATCGCGGTTCATGATGTCATCCAAGAAGGAATCCATCATCAGGGAATCCACCTTGACATCGAAAGGACGCTGCAAAGCACCGTTAATACGGTAAACAGGCGGAACGCCTACGCGCAAGTGCAAGTCAGATGCACCGCGGTTTACCATTTCGCGCAACAGTTTTTCAATACGAAGTTGCGGCTGCTGTTGCTGATCTGCCATTAAGCGTTACCTCCAAACTTATCGTTATAGAGCTTTTCCACTTCGGCAAGACGAGCAGCAATATCTTCGTTTTCAGGTTCTTTCTGAGCCAAGTCCTTATAGATTTCGAGAGCCTTTGCATACAGTCCCTGGTCGAAATAGATTTCAGCCAAGGTGCGGGTATTCAGGCTATCGTCCAAATCCTGTGCGCCACGATCCAGCGGAGCATCGGGGTCATTAATGAGACCAGCAGAAATTTCATCGTCGGAATCACCAGACATCAAGAAATCTACACCCTTATTCGAAGGCTTGGTTTCTTCAGTCAAGGAATCGTCGTCCATATCGAACAGACCCTTGAAGGCACCAGAAACTTCGGATTCCAGGGAATCCAAATCCTGAGCAGGTTCTGCAGCCGGAGCTTCCGGAGCGATATCGGCAGGAGCGGCTTGAGCCGTTTCTACTTCGGCGGAGGCAGACTCCCCTTCTACCGGCAGATCGTCCTCTTTTCCGAACAAATTATCAAAAGACTTGTCAAGGTCGCTTTCAATGGCTTCTTCTACGTTTTCGGCAGGCGTGTCAAGTGCTTCTTCAATCGGAGCGCCGGTGAGTTCCTGTTCGTTAGATTCAGCCTGCGGTGCCGTTTCGGGCAAATCCAAATCGTCGTCAGCATCGCCAAACATAGAGGCGAATGCGCCGCCCATTTCCTGAGCCAAGTCCGAAGTTTCAGACTTCACTTCAGGCATTTCCAATTCGGCTTCAGCCTGATTCACCTGTTCTTCCAGCGAAACGGGAGCTTCGGTTTCCTGCAAGTCAGCAGGAGTTTCCGTCAAAGTTTCTTCGGCAGGTTTTTCTTCGGGCAGATCATCGTCAGAACCGAAGAGAGAATCAAAGGCGCTGTCTACACTGAAGCTGTTGTCCGATGCGGGAGCTGCTTCAACAGGAGCCTCTTCGACAGCAGGCTCTTCAGCGGCTGTTTCTTCAGCAACAGTTTCTTCTGCGGCAGGTGCAGCAGGAGCATCGTCAGCGAAGAGATTGTCAATCGGCGATTCAAGAGCCGGAGCATCATCCACCACCAGTTCTTCTTCAGCAGATTCTTCTGCGGCCGGTTCGTCATCGAGCTTAAAGATATCTTCTTCCGCCGGAGCTTCTTCAGCAGGAAGTTCAAGAGATTCTTCCGCCGGCAGTTCAAGATCAGCAACGGATTCTTCCGCCGGAGCCTCAGCACTTTCTGCAGGCTTTTCTTCGGGCAGTTCGTCTTCACCGAAGATGGAATCAAAAGCGTTGTCGATGGTCGTCGGAGCATCTTCTGCCGGAGCAGTTTCTGCTGCGGGAGCTTCGAGCTCAGCGACTTCAGCCGGACTGTCATCGCCCGTCAGGTTCATCTCTGCAGAAGCGGACTTTTCAAACAAGCCACCTTCTTCTTCAGCAGGTTCTGCAGGAGCGGCTTCGAGAGATTCTTCCGCCGGAAGTTCAAGAGATTCTTCTTGCGGTGCAGCTTCAGCCTGCGGCTTTTCTTCGGGCAATTCGTCTTCGCCAAAGATATCACCGAAGGCATCATCGATGCTCTGCGGCTTGTCTTCTGCAGGTGCAGAAACTTCAGCAGACTTTTCGAACAGGGAATCGCCATCGTTATCTTCGATCCCTTCGTTCAGCGGGGCTTCAGCAAGATCTTCGATGGAACCGAAGCTAGACACATCCTGAGGCTTCGCTTCTTCCTGCGGCTTTTCTTCGGGAAGTTCGTCTTCGCCAAAGATGTCGCCAAAGGCATCGTCGATGCTCTGCGGCTTGTCTTCTACAGAAGCGCTTTCAAACACGGATTCCGCATTGGACTGCGCATTGTCGTCGATGCTTACAGGAATATCTGCAACAGGAGCAGCGCTAGCAAAGGGACTCGTGCTCGTCGTTTCTTCGGGTTCCAAGTCGTCGTCCAGACCGAACATGTCGGACAGGGCAGAAGAAACGTCAGAGCCGGAAATATTTTCGTCTGCAGGGAATTCTTCAATCAAGCCTTCAGATTCATCGGTCTTGATAGAATCCATTGCCGATTCCAGAGAAGCAGACAGGTCTTCCATGGTGGAATCATCGGCGGAATCGCCGTTGGGCAACATCGCCGCAAGAGATGCAAAGGGATCGTCAGAATCCACCGTCTCGGAATCAATCGATTCTTCGGTTGCAGGCATTTCGAAGGATTCCGTACCGGCATCCTCGGTCGCAGGTTCAGACGAGTTATCGTCATCGAAAGACAAGTCCAGCGGCGAAGTTTCTTCGCCAGCAGCCTGACCCATATCCTGGGTGCTGTCGGACATGATAATATCGGAATCCGCAGCGGCACCAATCGCAGCAGCGGCAGCCGTACTTTCGAGCACGGCGTCATATTCTTCTTTCCAGAAGGTGTTCAGCGGATCCATGTCGTGCAAACGACGGTAACAGACGTTGCGTTCGGCCAACATGCCAAGCTTGTCGTAGGCATCGCCCATAATGCGCTGGGCGGCCAAGTTGAACGGATCCATCACAATGATGCGTTCACATTCCTCGACGCAAGGTTCGTAGGCTTCCAGCTGAATAAGAATCTTTGCGCGAACCAGTCGTGCCGAAATATCATTCGGGTACAGCGTGAGACCGCCATCGACTCTCTGCAGAGCCTTGTCCAGCTCACCCGCCACGCGTTCGAGATCTGCAAGCCAAGCAAACACCATGGAATTGGAGTTTTTCTTGCCGACAGACTTTCTAAGTGATTCCAACGTTACCGCCATAAACACCTCTTAGAGCAAAATTGCTTCGTCCGCCAAAAGAACAGGAATTCCTTCGCGAACCGGATACACCCTGGAATTGTCTTCGGTAGTAAGAGCCTCGGTCAGAGGTTCCGTCACCTTTTCACCGGCAACGTTCTTCAACGTGCCTGCAGAAATAGACTGATTCAAAGCGGCCAAGCATTCGTCGGACGCCAATTTCAGCTTACCCCTCGTTTCGGGGCAGCACAGAATATCCAAAAGATTTGTATCGAACATAAAACCTTAATAATCAAATACTTACACAAAAAATAACATCATTTTTGTGCAATGTGTAAAGAAAATGTAGGTATTTTATGTTTTAGTGCAGATATTTGAGGTTTACAAGGGCGTAATTGCCCTCTTTTCCGTTACCAATCAGCAAAAACACGCGTAATCCGAGGCTATCAAGCCACTTGATGTCAAAATCTTCGCGATAGCCGGAGAAATTGGACACCACCAGGAGTTCGCGGCAGCCGGTGCGGTTGCAAACCGATTCCATCTCGGAAAGGGAGCCTAGGAGATGCTGGCGGTTCTCTTCGCTGATTTTGTCGGGTTCGGAACTCACGCAACCTAGGATTTCGATTCCGGGAATCACGTTGTAGCTATCGAACCAGTTGCTTAAGGAATCTTCTCGACCGCCAAGCAAAATGGAGCGGTGACGCTTCTTCGCAAAAATGCGGTAGAAATAGTTTATCCAAAATGCCACGCGACGCCACACAAAAAGTGCAATGGGAATCACCAAGCAGGTAGAAACCACGATGGCAATCCAATGATAGTCGTAAGGCAATATACTGATTTCGTCGTTGACGATAGGCGTCTGGGTAAAGTAGCGGAATGCCGCATAGCCACCCACCGTAAGTATATTCAGGGGGACCAGGTAACGAAGGAACTTTTCGCCCTTCAGGCTAGAAACCGTATATTCCCCGCGGAAGATAAGGAAGGCCATGTTCAAGACGGCAACCAAGCCGACCAGCCACCAGTCTTCGAACTGGGACACGCTCAACATGGAATGCTTTACGACTACGGAGTAGTCGATGCAATCCAAAGCCGCATCGCCGGTAAGCCCCATCTTGGCGCAAGAACGGGCAATGGAATCACCGCGGCCCAGGAATACAAAGGCCCAGATGGCGATAACGCCCAAGTCCAGGAACATCTTCCAGAACTTCGGAATGAGCCTGGAGAACATACCCACGAAGGCTGCAAACAGAATACCGAAAGACACCAGGAAATTCGGAACAAAGTAAAGGTCCTTGTGTTTTTTCACAAAGATCAGCATCGCCTTGTAGAAGTCTACATAAGAGCCCCAACGGCGCGTACGGCAGCTCTGGCCCTTGAAATGCAGAATGTTAGTCGAAGGCGTGTAATAGTTCTTGCGACCCGCGGCCTTTGTCCTGAAGCAAAGGTCAAGGTCTTCGCCGTACATAAAGAAGTCTTCGTCAAAGCCCTTCAGCTGTTCGTACAGGTCGCGCTTCATGCAGAAGAACGATCCACTGACCGCATCCACTTCGGTAACGGCATCGGGATCAGCGTAGGTCATGTTGTAGCTGGCCAGCAGCTTGCTCTTCGGGAACAAGGCGGCAAGACCTATCGTCTTCGAAACTGCAGAAATAATCGTCGGGAACGAACGACGGCATGCCCACTGAATGGAGCCGTCTTCGTTCAAGATGCGGCAACCCACCGTACCCGCTTCCGGATGTTCTTCCATAAAGTCCAGCACCTGCGTAAAGGAGTCGCGGGACACCACCGTATCGGGGTTGATAAAGAACAAGTACGGTTTCGTAGCCTGCTTTTCGGCGAGATTGCAGCCCTTACCAAAGCCCAGATTTTCCTTGGAATCGAGCCAAAGGACTTCGGGGAAATAGGCCTTGATTTCAGGCAAAATCGGCGATTCGGAACCGTTATCCAGAACAATAATCTGTGCATCCACATTTTCGCACGCATCGCGCACGGACTTTAGACATGCCGGGATAAAGTCACAGGAATTGTAAGCGATGATGATAATGGAGCAGGAATACATAGAGGAAGGAAGTAGACAGTAGGAAGTAGACAGTAGGAAGTGGGAAGTTATGCGAGTCCTAGACGAAGTTTGAGGACCAGGAAGAATGCTTCGGAAATAATACCGCCGCTCATCTTGGAAGTACCACGGGTGCGGTCCGTAAAGATGATCGGAATTTCCTTGACGCGGAGCCCCTTCTTCCAAATCTTGAAGGTGGTCTCGATCTGGAAGCAGTAACCGTCACTCTTCATCTTGTCGAGGTTCAAGGCCTGCAACGCTTCGCGGCGGAAGCACTTGAAACCGCCCGTGGCATCGCTAATCGGAAGTCCCGTCACGATGCGGGTATAGACGTTTGCACCGTAGCTGAGAATCAGGCGACGCAAGTCCCAGTTCACCACGCTGATGCGGTGATTCTGGTAGCGGCTACCGAGCACGAGATCGGCATCTTCAGCGGTTTCCAAAAAGCGATTCAAGTCCGTAGGAGCATGGCTAAAGTCGGCGTCCATTTCGAAGACGCGTTCGTAGTCGCGTTCGAGAGCCCATTTGAAACCGGTCACATAAGCGGAGCCGAGGCCCATCTTGCCCTTACGGCGAATCAGGTGAACGCGCGGATTCTTCTTGGTTTCTTCTTCGACCATGTCGCCCGTACCATCGGGACTGCCATCGTCAACTACCAAGATTTCCAGACATTCGTTCTGTTCCAAAATAGCCGACATAATGAGCATGATATTTTCTTTCTCATTATAAGTCGGGACAATTACAAGACTTTTAGGATACGCCATAAACCAACCTTCTCCTAACTCAAATCTACAATTTCACGAATCGATTCGGCCACCGGATAGCTCTGCTTTTTGCTTCCGTTCATCATTTCGCCCAAAAGGCCAAGAGAAATGAACTGCACGCCCATCACCAGCGAGAAGCCGCCTGCCAACAGGAGCGGACGCTCGTGAAGAGCGCCGGTCTGGAACCATTCGTAGCCAAAGTAGCCCGAAATGCCGAAACCGAGCAGCATAAAAATCAAGCCGAGCAAGCCAAAGAAATGAAGCGGCTTGGAGGCGAAACTGCGTATGAACATCAGGGAAACCAAATCGAGGAACCCGGACACCAAGCGAGATACGCCGTATTTAGACACACCGTGAATGCGGGCTCGGTGAGCGACCGGCATTTCTGTAATGCGGAAGCCCTGCCACTTGGCCATCACCGGAATAAAGCGGTGGTAGTCACCGTACAGGTGAATAAAGCGCACCACGGAACTGCGATAAGCCTTGATACCGCAGTTAAAGTCATGCAGACGCTGACCGCACACAATCGAGACCGTCAAGTTGAAAAGCTTGGAGGGCCACGTCTTGTGCCAGGGATCCAGACGACGAATCTTCCAACCCGAAACCAGGTCGTAGCCATCATCCAGAATCTTGATCATCTTCGGAATTTCGAGCGGGTCATCTTGCAGGTCGCCGTCCAGCGTGGCCACGTACTTGCCGCGAGCCTTGGAAAAGCCGAAGGCAAGTCCAGCAGCCTTTCCGCAGTTGAACTGGAAGCGGAACGCGCGAATAAAGGTATACTCCTTGGATAAAGACTCCACCACTTCCCAAGTGTTGTCTCGGCTACCGTCATCGATAATGATGACTTCGTAGGTAAAGCCCGTAGGCTCAATGGCCGCTACAATCTCCTTAAAAAGTTCAGGCAGGTTCTCGCTTTCTTCCTTAACCGGAATAACAAGACTCAAATCCATTCGTATCCTCTCCTCTTATCGCAAAAATTACTTGGCTGCAACGACAGCAGGTTCCTTGGCAGAATCCTTTTCAGCGGAATCGGCCGGTTCAGCCGGGGCGGGTTCTTCAACCTTCAAGGGTTCGTCAGACATATTCTCGATCTGACGGCCACTCATCAGGAGACGTGCTCGGCCACCTTCTTCATAGGCCGGAACACTGTTAAGACCGCGGTTCAGCACTTCCTGGGCATTGATCTTCTGGCCGGCAGCTTCGTAAACGAATGCCGCTGCCCAGTAGTTACGCCATTCCGAGGGGAACTGCTTGATGCCCAATTCAAGATACTTCACAGCGGCAGCAGCGATGCTGTCCACCTGAGCCTTCTTTTCGGCCGTGAACGGATGTTCATTGCGGATCTTGGAGATCTTGTCACGAGCATCAAAAGAAATCTGCAGGTACAGGGAAACGTAACCCGAAAGCAAGCGGGAAGTTTCTTCGTTAATGTAAGCGGTGCCGTCACCGAGGCCGCGGAACTTGAACACGGAATCAATGAGGTCTGCCGTGAACTTTGCATCAAAGGCGTTGCGCTTGGGGTTCAAATCACCCTTCACGAAGTTGTAGACCATACCTTCTTGCACCATGTACTTTTCAAGGCCCATGAAGTTGGAAGTACCGACGGTCGTGGAGATTTCAATCGGCTTGTCCATGTTCTGGAGAGCAAGGTCAATCACGAGCTTATGCTGCGTGAGCATCATACCGCTACGAGTACGGGCAGCCCATTCGGTAAAGGCATCCCACACCTGGTAGTGCACCTTGAACTGCATAAGCTTGGCAGAATCAGCGGCAGAAAGCTGCTGGCCTTCCATAGCATCGATACGGTTCTTGAGCTGCGGCATCAGACGCTGGGCGTTCTTCACCCACGTAGAAACCTGATGGTTCGGATTCGAGGCTGAGCTGTTGTCGAGCACCATGTCGCGATCGATAGCGGCCTTGTCGTAGCTGAGTTTCAGAATCGGTTCGTTGTCGAGCATCTGCTTGATATACCAGTCGGTATTACCGAGCGAGAGGTTCACCACGCGAACGTCCTTACGGATGCCGGCCACTTCCTGAGCGAACCACAGCGGGAAGGTATCGTTATCACCGTTGGTGAAAAGGATAGCGTTCGGGCGGCAGCTATTCAGCAAGTTGTAAGCGTAATCCCAAGGAACCCAGAGGCCAGAACGGTCATGTTCCTTGTAGTTGGAAACGCAGGGCACCAGGAACGAAACGGCAACCAGGAGTGCGGCCACCGGATTTGCAAATGCGGCGAAGCTAGATGTGGCGGCAAGGAACACCAGGATACCGGCGCCGATACCGTAAATCATGCTCATGAAAATAAAGGCCGGAGTATAGAAGTAGTCACGTTCACGGACTTCCAGATGCACGGCATCGGGGAACGGAGCGCGGCCACCCACCTGGGCAAAGCCACTTTCGATCTTCTGCCAGTTCTGCCAGATTGCGGAATTGGTGTAGCCATCGAGTTCACGCTGGAGTTCGGCCAAACGGGCATCCGGAGCACCATGAGCCTTGAGCGTTTCCATACGGATCTTGGTGTACTCAATGTTCTGACGCATGTCGATGAGTTCGTTCGGATCCGGGAGAGCCGTAATACCCATGCCACGTGCATTCAGGTCAGACACATTGCGGCTCATCACGCTCACCCAGTAGTCGTGTTCGCGCTGTTCCATGCGGGTGCCGTCGGCGAAGTTGATATAGAACAACAAGCCGAGAGAGCAAAGGGCATAAAGCACCGAAACAAACACGCCCACGTTACGGTTGCGCTTCCAGACGAACACGCAAACCATCACCAGGAGACCGTTAAAGAGCAAGAACATCATGAACTGCGGGAGCGTAGCGTCTCCCATGAAGCTCATCTGCGTCGGGAACTTGATACCGAGGCGTTCCACCGGCTGATTGTCGGCGGCATCAAACGTGTAAATGCCATTGGCGTAGTTCACGTCGCCCACCTTGTAAGGCAGGTACTGAGCCATCTGGTATCCACCGTAACCCATGTGCGGGAACGAGAGGAACTGGTGGCTAAGGCGAGAACGACGGTAGAAGGCACGGCTAATCATGCTTTCAGAGCCGTACTGCTTACGTTCAATGAAGTTGTTGAAGGCGACCCAGTTTTCGTCCTTGAAGAGGTTGCCGAGCTGGAGGTTGCCTTGTTCGTCGCGGATGTTGATTTCGGGGTCGTTTTCGTCGATAATCGGGTTCAGTTCCGAACGGATCGGAATGTAAAGGTGCGTGCTGTAACCGATCAGGGCGAAGAAAGCAAAAGCCAGGGACAGGCGCATGCTACGCTGCACACCCTTGTTCTTGATGGGCTTTGCCAAGCAAAGAATCGAAAGAGCGATCAAGCAAACGAAAGAAATTTCGATAAAGGCAGACACCATGTAAATCACGGAGCAAAGGAGCGTACCCGTAATCCAGATAGGAATGCGTTCCACAATCTTCTTGGGTTCGGCCACGAGCAAAAGAGCAAACACGGCAGGAACCGTAAGCATGGTGTAAAGATGAGCGCCCACGCCGAGGAAGGCGATGTAGCAGATAAAGATGAGAATGCGGTCGCTGTAAGCTTCGTTACGCTTGTTGTACCAAACGAGGCCGAGGTAAGACACCAGCATCAAGATGAACATGGCAATGCCGTAGACTTCGGCTTCGACCGCGTTGAACCAGAAGGTATCAGAGAAAGTCAGGAGGAAACCGGCAACGAGGGCTGCCGTAGCAAGCACCACCGTGCGGACTTTAGCAGAAATTTTTTCAGCGAGGGCATCAGTCTTGAGGACGGTCGCCAAAAGTTCCCAGGCAAAGAGAGCAGTCACATAGACGGTCGCCGCGGAGCTCACCACCGAGATATAGTTCACGCGCTTTGCGATTTCACCCACGAACGGGAGCAGCACGATGACTGCACGGGCGAGGAACACGAAGAACGGAGTTCCAGGAGGATGCGGAATACCCAAGGTATTGGCGCAGGCGACGAATTCGCCGCAATCCCAGAAGCTTACCGTAGGAGCCATTGTCAGCACATACACAATCAGTGCCACTAATGCCGCAATGCCAGCGAAGATATGTTTCATCCATTTTTCCTTGAGCATTTTACTTTTCCTTAGGTTCGGTGACAACCATGCCACGGTTACGCATAAAGCCAGTCAAAAGGCCGTTCACGAAAGAATCCGAATTGTCGGTGCTGTACTTGGCGGCAATCTGCACCGCTTCAGAAATTGCGACCTTCATCGGGATTTCGGGGATGTAAGAAAGTTCGACCATCGCAATGCGGAGCACAATGCG
This sequence comes from Fibrobacter sp. UWT2, assembly GCF_900142545.1. NCBI lineage: Bacteria > Pseudomonadati > Fibrobacterota > Fibrobacteria > Fibrobacterales > Fibrobacteraceae > Fibrobacter > Fibrobacter sp. UWT2. Next base: position 195,848 of record NZ_FRBF01000005.1, read on the forward strand.
GTCAAGGCTTGCCATGCGGTCCAGTTCCCAGTGGGCGGCCGCGGCCTTGATGTTTTCGTCGAGTTCTTCGCGATGGGCCTGCACCAGGTCCACCAACTTCATTCCATACTTTTTCTGTTCAGCGTGAAGGGGCTGGGATTCAAGGATTCCCGGAAGAGCCTCCCCTGCGGTCTGGCCCGTAATTTCCATGGCATACAAGAGCTGCATGGCAAAAACACGGGCGGGTCTGTAACTTACTTTCATAATCGTGTCGCTAATAATTAGATGGTCTTGTAAAGGTTTGCCATTTCAACGGCGGTTGATGCCCAGCTGGAGCCGAGGTTGCCGGCCTTAAGGCCTGCACGGTTCATTGCCTGGTCCACGGTATCGGTGGTGAGGATTCCAAGAATCACGGGGAGCTTGCCTTCGGCAGCGATGTTTGCGATGCCACCGGTAGAAGCGTTCACCACCACGTCGTAGTGGCTGGTTTCGCCGCGAATCACGGCACCCAGCGCCATCACGGCACTGTACTTGCCACTATCAGCGAGGCGACGGCACACGCCCGGAAGTTCGAATGCGCCCGGCACATGCACGACCGTGATGTCCTTGTCTGCTACACCGAGCAGTTCAAGCTGACGCACAGCCCCTTCCAGGAGCTTGTCGGTCACGACCTCGTTAAAGCGGGCAACGGCGATTGCCACCTTGAGGCCACTACCATTGAGGGAATTCTTGATTTCGTTCACCATTTACTTATCCTCTTTCAAATTCGCTTCGGCAGCGGCATCCACGTGCAGCTGGTGTCCCATCTTCTTCTGCTTCGTGAGCAGGTAGAACAAGTTTTCCTTGTTCGGCTTAATTTCGATCGGCACGCGTTCCACGATTTTAAGGCCATAAGCCGTAATGCCCGAAATCTTGCTCGGGTTATTCGTGAGCAGCTTCATTTCCTTGACGCCGAGGTCAGCCAAAATCTGGGCACCCGTGCCGTACTGGCGCAGGTCCGACTTGAACCCAAGGTGCAAGTTCGCTTCGACCGTATCCATGCCCTTTTCTTGCAGCTCGTAAGCGCGGAGCTTGTTGCAGAGGCCGATTCCACGACCTTCCTGACCGCGCATGTAAAGGAACACGCCGCCGTGCTCGCCAATGAACTTCATGGCGGCGGCCAGCTGTTCGCCACAATCGCAACGCAGGCTACCAAAGATATCGCCCGTAAGGCATTCGCTATGCACGCGCACGTACACCGGCTTACTGAAGTCGGGGTTACCCGCGACCCAGGCCACATGTTCTACACCGTCGGTCTTGCTCTTGTAAGCGTAGGCGGTAAAGTCGCCGTACTTGGTCGACACGTGCGGAGCAGCTACGCGCTGCACGAGCTTTTCATTTTTCAGGCGGTAATCGATGAGGTCGCGGATCGAGATAATCTTGAGGTTAAACTTCTTCGCGACTTCCTGAAGCTGCGGCATACGAGCCATGGTGCCGTCTTCGTTCATGATTTCAATCAAGGCGGCCGCCGGGCGCAGGCCCGCAAGCTTTGCTAGGTCTACAGCTGCTTCGGTATGGCCTGCGCGACGGAGTACGCCCTCTTCCTGGGCGTACAGGGGCGAGATATGCCCCGGCCTGCCGAAGTCGCTGGGCTTGGAATTCGGGTCCGAAAGAGCGAGAATCGTTGCAGCGCGGTCGTGAGCGGACACACCCGTGGTGCAGCCTTCAATCTTGTCGACCATGATGGTAAAAGGCGTGCCCAAAATCGAGGTATTCTCGGCGGTCTGCCGCGTGAGGTTCAGTTCATGGCAACGCTTGATCGGGAGCGGTGCGCAAAGCACGCCACGACCTTCGTGGAGCATGAAGTTCACCTTTTCGGGCGTAATCTTTTCGGCGGCAATGACAAAGTCGCCTTCGTTTTCGCGGTCTTCGTCATCAACCACAATCAAAAACTTGCCGTTCTTAAAATCTTCTATGGCCTCTTCAATCGTATTAAGCAAGGTCACGTTCCTTCAGATAATTTTCAATATACTTGCCGAGCATGTCGACTTCCACATTCACAATTGTACCCGGAACCCAGTTGCGCAGGTTCGTGCGGGCCAAGGTTTCTGGGATAATGCACACGCGAATGGAATCTTCAAACTTTTCAGCGACCGTCAGGCTGATTCCGTTGAGAGAAATCGAACCGCGGCGAATCACATAGCGACGCAGGTCAGCCGGAAGCTTCAAATCCACTTCGACACCCGTTTCACGCGGAGTCACCTTGATGACTTCGGTAATGCAGTCCACATGGCCCATCACAAAGTGACCACCCATAAAGCTGTCTGCACGACACGGAAGCTCCAAATTCACCAACTTGCCGACAGCAGCCTGCTTGAAGCCCGTGTTTTCCACCGTCTGGTGCATCAGGCAAAAAGTGGCTTCGTCATCGGTACAAGATTCAATGGAAAGACACACACCATCGTTGGCGACACTGTCGCCCAACTTACAATTCTTAAAAAAGCCCGGTGACTTAAGGCGCATGGTAAGCGCATCGCCCCTACTTTCGATAGAAACGATTTCACCGGTAGATTGAATAATACCCGTAAACATACGGGGGCAAAGATAGAAATTTAGATAAGAGACGAGAGACGAGAGACGAGAGAAAGTAGGCTGTAGGAAGTACTAAAATTTAATCGGGTACAGCAAGTACCAGTGGAATTCGGGATAAACTTGCACGGTGGGGGCAGGCAACTTGAAGTAATTCAGGTACTTCACGATAGTGCGTGCCATGCGGCTCTGCGGGCGGAATGCTTCCAGGTCGTAATCCAGCGCGATATAGACTTCACGATGCGGCGTCACATTTTTGTCGTGCAGGAACACACCTTCGTCAATGCTTAAGCCCGCTGCAATGGCAAGCCAACTCGGATAATACTGACGCGCGGCCTTAGGCAACATGCGGTAAACCTTGAACGACGCCCAGAATGTTTGGTTACAATAGTCGTCGGTAAACACGCCTGTTTTACTTTGTCTGTAATACGCTTTAGTATTGATCCAGTAGCTCCACTTGAGGTCCACATACTTGAACACAGGCACATAGCGTTCCGCCATCGGCAAGAAGCCGCCTAGCGTTCCCGAAAGCACGTCGAAAACGCTAAAGCCCCACTCCGGCGAAAAGCCGTCTTTCACGTCGATTGCAATATGGGTCGCCATCGCCGAAAAGCCCGCGAACAAGTACGAATAAAATTCGGAAATTCCCGCCCAGCGGTACCCTTCGTAAAATGACTCGCCCATCATGACGCCCGAGGCGAAATGGCCGAACTTATCCAGGTTCAAGGCGTAGTCAAAATCATTTTCGAAGCGGAATCGCCCGCCACCTTCGTCCCACCAGCCCTTCTTGAACACGAGCCAATAGGCGGCGCCATAGGCAATCAAAACCGTCGAGGCAACGCCCACGCTCTTGGCAACCGAGAACTGCGTTGTATCGCCCGGATCTTCGCTGCGGAAATCCCACGTGGAATCGCGCCAAGTCAGCGGATCACTAGGGGCAGCCTGCAAGGAAACGCTTGCAAACAGGAGCGCCACGACAGAAATTATAAAAGCCCGAAAAAAATTCACGGGCTTCAAGATAGAAATTTTTCTTTACAATTGCAATGCAAACGCAGCATTAAGCAAAACGTTTGATTCTTTTTAGACTTATTTCTTAATATAGTCTATAACATAGGTCTTTTTAGCAGAATAATAGAGATACTTTGCTCCAACAAACTCAGACGGTATATTCAAGTCCAGTTCTTGAAGACAAATACATTTGAATACTGTTCCGGTAGAACACAGACTGTCTTTACTAACAGAACAATCCGCCTCATCCATATACTTTCCCGAAATATACAGCGTATCATTTTTTATCTCATACATAATGGTATTTATTTTGCATAAACTAAATACCATGGTCACTGTCGCAGAGCCATCTTCATTCATAAGAAACGGAATCGTTTTCGTGGTATCGGTTTCTATAGCAAGCATTGCTTTAGCGACATCTTCATCTTTATTACAAGGCTTTCTAACCGTATAATCGGTGGACGACTTCATTGCTGCATTATGAACAACAGGGACGTTCACAGTCCCACTCCCCGTACTGGAGTCATCCGAACACGCAAAAAAAACAAAACTAACGGCTAAAATGCACAAAGCGAGCAGATTTGTTTTTTTCATGATAATCCTCCCATGATTTAAGGGTATGAGGTACATCTATAATATAATCTATTTTATCGCCATTAGATTAACATTTCCCACTTTTTTTGCAGGAATATGATTATGACATATTCCTTTTTCAAAAACAACAAAAAAAGCCCCAGAGAACGAAACTCCGGAAGGCTTTCTAAATGCGTAGTGTGTGATGCGACTAGTTGCGGCCGAGGAGCAGCACGCTGTTCTGGCCACCGAAGCCGAAGCTGTCGGACATGGCGTAGTTGAACGAGTGGCTGGTGTTCTTGTTGGCGCACACATCGAGGTGGATGCGTTCGTCCTGGTTGAACACGTTCGTGGTCGCATGAATCATCTGATTCTGCAAGGACTTCACGGTGATGATGGCTTCGAGAGCACCGGCGGCGCCGAGAGCGTGGCCGATCATGCACTTGGAGGAATTCACCTTGAGGTTGTCGGTAGCACCGGCAAAGACCTTTTCGAGGGCGGAGCATTCAGCAACGTCGCCGAGCGGAGTCGAAGTACCGTGCGTGTTCACGTAGCCCACATCCTTCGGGGAAATACCGGCTTCGCGGAGAGCCATTTCGATAGCGAGGCGGACGCCTTCGCCGTCTTCACGCGGGGCGGACATATGGTGAGCGTCTGCGCTCATGCCGATGCCGGCCACGCGAGCGAGAATGTTGGCGCCACGCTTCTTGGCATGCGTAAGGCTTTCGAGAACGAGAATGCCAGAACCTTCACCGATCACGAAACCATCGCGGTCCTTATCGAACGGACGAGAAGCCGTCGTCGGATCGTCGTTGCGCTTGCTCAAGGCCTTCATAGAGGTAAAGCCAGCGAGAGCCACATTGTTCACGGTTTCGTCGGTACCACCGGCGAGCATGATATCGGCGCGGCCCAAGCGGATCTGGTCGTAGGCGGCGGCGATAGAGTGGTTAGAGGTTGCGCAAGCGGAAACCACTGCGTAGCAGGGGCCCATCCAGCCAGTGCGGTTGGAAACTTCGCCAGCGGGCATGTTCACGATAGACATCGGAATGAAGAACGGGGACACGCGGCTCGGGCCACGGTTCGAAAGCGAAACGACGGAATCGCTATAAATCTGCATACCGCCGATACCGGAACCGATAATCACGCCAGAGCGGGTCGGATCTTCGTTTTCGGGAGAAATACCGGCGTTCTTGAGTGCCTGGAAAGAAGCATACACAGCGTACTGGATGCACCTGGACAGACGGGACGAATCACGCGGGGAAATAAATTCGGAACCATCGAATTCCTTGACGGCGGCAGCTATCTTGATCGGATAGTTGGTCACGTCGAAGCGATCGATCGTTGCGAGTCCGGATTTACCTTCCAGCAGGTTGTTCCAAAGGAGTTCCGGCGTATTGCCGAGGGCGGAAACACACCCCATACCTGTAATTACAACTTCTTCCATAGTGCGCCCAAATATAGAAAAAAAGCGCCACCCTCAGGAGGTATCTTGTCTTAAATTTTTAGAAATTTAATACAATCTGCTTATAATTATACTACAAACAGACCGATTGGAGCCATTTTGAGCGACCTAGTGGTACAAATCCCAAATCGAAATCCGGCGATATTTGATACGTAAAGGGATCTTTCTGACGAAATCTCGCCAATAATCCGCCTCTTGCCAAAAAACTTCAGACAGCGAAAAAGGCACCAAGCGAATCGTTTTCCAGCGATTCCCCAGCCAACGTACCACGAAATTCATTCCGTGCTCGTCCTTGGCGTTCACGCGGTTAAACCCGAAGTTTCCGCTTTCGTAAACCTCGGCAAGCATCCTTTTGCCCAGTTTTGCGTCAGGGGGCACCAACATTTTGTCATTTTCGAGACCGAAAACCTCGCCCATGATCCACATGACGGCAGCCCCCAGCCGCTTGAGGCCAAATCGAGAAAGCTTCGCCGAAATTTCGCGACGGTCATTGGCTGTAGAATGCTCGAGCAAAACAAAATAGTCCACAAGCTGCTTGAGCCCCACTCCCCCCTTGAAAAAATGCCGCTGGATATGCGCCAACTGCATCGCAAGAGCGAACTTGATAGAGGGTACAGAAAATCCTTCGGGCACACGCTCCGTATTCAAGATTTCGTTTTCCAAATACCGCAGCAGGCGCCGTCTCGCAAAAGGATTAAACACTCCAGAAGAAGGCCTAAAATGAACTTCTACGGGAACCTTGCTTGCGCCTTGAATATGGATATGATGCGGAGAGCCCTCGTCCTTTTCGTCAAGTTCGTAGCCCATTTTTTTCACAAGAGCCACAACGCTTTTGCGGCCACCTTCAACCCACAAGTCGATATCGCCGGCATGCCGCATGAACGGATCCGGGTAAAGTCTTGCGTTGGCAGCTCCCTTCAACACGGCCGTCTTGCGGCCCTGCGCCTCGAACAGCTGCGCAAGCCTAGCCGCCTCGGCATTCAGAAGTTCGTTATGCCCCTTGACAGTCTCCGCTTCGCTCGCCCATTGGAATACAAGTTCCATAGAAGGGCGCAGCTCCTTGGGCAAACGGTTAATGGAGCGGTAAGCGATTGCTGTCACCAAATGACGCAAACTTTCCGAATGAACCGACGCCCATTCGGAATCACTCAACTTACGGTCTAAAGCGAACGAGCCCTCTTCTGGAGAAAACGCCATTCGCAACAATTTGTACAGAGGCTCCATATTCAAAAAATAAAAAAATTATCATTCCTAGGCAGAAATACATCAATAACCATTCACCCATTCAATTTTGAACATCATTTTTTTTTAAATTGTCCGCGTTATGGCAAGAATTAAAAGCGCACCGAACCTCGTCTGGATGGACCTCGAAATGTCGGGTCTCGAGCCGGAGAGGGACGTCATTCTCGAAATAGCGACGATCGTAACCGACCCGAACTTGAATATTTTGGCCGAAGGGCCCGTCTTGGCAATTCACCAGACCGAAAACATTTTTGAAGGCATGGACGACTGGAACAAGCGTCACCACACCCAGAGCGGACTCGTGGAACGCTGCCGCAAGTCGACTCTCACTATGGCCGACGCCGACAAGATGACGCTCGACTTCATCAAGCCCTTCACTACCGAACGCGGAAACGTGCTCTGCGGGAATTCCATTACGCAGGACAGGCGTTTTCTGTACAAGTACATGCCGCTTTTGACCGGCTGGCTGAACTACAGAAACATCGACGTGAGTTCCATCAAGGAACTGACCTTCCGCTGGTACCCGGACTTGCCGGAATTCCAGAAGATGGAAAAGCACCAGGCCCTGGACGATATCCGCGAAAGCATCGCCGAACTCCAGTACTACCGCAAGACGATTTTTAAGTAACGCTTAAACTTTAAGATGGACTATAATAACTACCTTCCGAAAAAAAGGCTCCCCTACGCCGTCAGGATCCGCAACCGAATTATCGTTTTTTCCGTTTTTATGGGAATTTGCGCCCTGATGGGCACCTGCATTTTTGGCGAGAAAGAACCACCGAAGCCCGCTGAAGAAGATGAATACGCAGAAGCTATCGATTCTACCGCCGCAAATAATGCCACCCTGCAGGCCGAACAGCTAAGCGAAACGGGACTTTTCCCCAAGGCCGATTCCGAAGACCTGGCGAACACGCAGGCAACGGTTGCCGCCGCCGTCGTTCCCGAAAATCCTGCCGAAGTAGATGTCATCGACAGCACGCACATCAAGGCCCAAAAAGATGTTTTCATGGCCGAAAAGATCGACAACCTGCTTCGCCGATTCCGCCCCGAACACGCGGTGATACTGATGGTGGACCCCCAGAGCAACGAAATCATTGCCTGGGGCGAACGCCGCAACAACCACGTACAGGAAAAGCCCGACTACTTTATCAAGAACACCTTCCCGGCAGCATCGCTTGCAAAGACGGTCACCATTTCGGCCGCCATGGAATCGAACCGCTACTCGCTCACGTCGCAGATTCCGATGATTGGCTCCAGCATTCACCTTTACAAGAACCAGCTGCGCGTCAAGGAAGGCTACAAGGGACCGTTTATTGAACTACAAGACGCTTACGCCAAGTCCGCGAACCCGCCGATGGCCATCGTGGGCATGAACGTGGGTGCCGAACGTCTGCGCAGCGCCGCCAAGAAGCTCGGCTACAACACGAACTTCCCGGGAGCACTTCCCCCGCGTTCCAACTACGCTCCGCCCGATACCGGCTACGGCCTCGCCGAAGTCAGCAGCGGCTTTACGGAAGCGACCACCTTGACTCCGCTCCTTGCCGCCGCCCAGGTCCGCTCCATTCTCATGAAAAAGCCGCTCGAAATCCCGTGGGCCGCCAACCTGGACGGTTTCGCCCCCAAGAGCCGCATTGCGCTTGAGGTAGGCAAATTCAGCGACAACACTTATTATGGCCTGCGCGAAGCGATGATCCGCACGGTCACGCACGGCACCGCCCGCAAGAACATTTCGACCAAGCATATGGCCCGCAAGAACTACGAGGCTCTCACCATCGGCGGAAAGACGGGGTCTCTCGACGGACATGACCCATACGGCCGCTACGAATGGTTCATGGGTTTTGCACAGTCCAAGGCGGACCCGAGCAAGGCGGTGGTGCTCGTGATTATGCAGGTGCACGACTTGCAGGGCATGCGCTCGCAGCCGGCAACCCAGGTCGCCGGAATGCTGTTTAACTACTGGGCACACCAATATTTACCCAAGAAAGGAAAGTAAAATGGAACCGACATGGTGGAATCTAATCCCTTCTTATTTTGACGGAACGGCCTTTACGCTCGGGAATTTCCCGGTGCGCTGGTACGGCATCATGTACATTTTCGCCTTCGTGACTGGCTACCTGACGCTGATGCACGTGAACAAGAAGGAAAAGCTGGGCTACACCAAGGACCAGTTCGACAGTCTGTTCACCTGGATTATCGCTGGCATCATTATCGGTGCACGCCTGGGCTACGTGTTCTTTTACAAGCCTGGCTACTACCTTGCCAATCCGACCGAAATCATTTTCCCGATGACCCACGATGCGCTCGGTTACCACTTTACGGGCATTTCGGGTATGAGCTATCACGGCGGCATGATTCTCGGCACGATTTTCACCTACATTGGCCTGAAGCGCAACAAGATGAAAGTGTGGGAAGGCCTGAACCTTTGCTTTATGCTGGCGCCGCTCGCCTACACTTGGGGTCGCTGGGGCAACTTTATTAACGGCGAACTTTTTGGCGAAGTCACCACGAGCAGTATCGGCATGTGGTTCCCGCTCGCCCACGACAGTCCCATTACGAACCCGATTCTGCACCACCCGAGCCAGCTTTACGAGATGCTGTTCGAAGGCGTGATTCTATTTGCAGTTTTGTACAACTTAAGGCGCATTCCGTTGCTGCGCGACAAGATGCCTTGTCTGTACCTGATGGGCTACGGCCTCTTTAGATTCTTCATTGAATTTTTCCGCAGGCCCGATGCGCACATCGGCCGCGTAGACCTGTTCGGCATGAGCCGCGGACAGACGCTTTGCAGCGTCATGTTCCTGACCGGCTTAATTTGGCTGATTGTCCTGATTTACAGGCAGAAGAAAGCAGTAGGCAGTAGACAGTAGGAAGTCTGTTATTAAAAAAGGGTCCCCGTATGGGGACTTTTTTTTAACAGCTTACCGCAAGTTCACTGATGGCAAGTGCGGGGACCTTGACGCTTGAGAAGGGGTCAAGGTATTCATTGCCTACACCAACGACATTTTGAATGATGTCGAAGTAGTTTCCACTCAAGGTCACGCCGTCGACCGGGTGCTGGATGACGCCATTTTCGCACCAGAAGCCATGAGCGCCGATGCTGAGTTCACCACTCACGGAGCTACAGCCGGAGCCGCCTTCGAGGCGCACCACCAAGAGACACTTGGGGAACAGCTTCAGCAGTTCGGCAGTGGTGAGTTCGCCCGCAGGCACATACACGTTCCAGAAAGCGGTAGACATTTTGGAGCCAAAGCCGCGGGCACCGTTACCCGTCGTCTTGCAACCGTCTTTCGCCGCGGTCTCTAGATTGTAGAGAGCCTCGTTGAAGATTCCGTCTTTAACGACATCGACTCGGCGAGTGAGCGAGCCTTCGGAATCAAAATACATCTTGTGGCTAAAGTGTTCTCCCAGCGGATCACTCATGAGCGAGAACTTGTCGGATGCAATCTTGGTGCCCAACTTGCCTGCAAGGCGAGAAGTTCCCTTCTGCATGGATTCTGCAATGAAGGGCGAAGAATACATACCTACGATCCTGCCCGACACTCGTTCCGAGAACACGACCGGAATCTTACCACCTTCGATCTTTTTGGCACCGAAAAGTTCTGTCGCATAGGTAGCCGCCTTGGTCGCAATTTCATCCATGGAAATTTCAGCCCAGTTGCGGCTACTCTTGACGAAGTTTCCCAACTTGCTAATGCCATTTCGCACAGCGACTGCACCTGCACCCACCGACACGGAGTTTCCCTTATCGGTATAGAAAAGACCATTGTGGTTAGCCACAATCGAAAAATCGCTGTTCAAGTCTGCGCCCAAATAAGGAATATTGACGATTTCCTTGGAACGGGCAAACGTCTGCTTTTCAAGTTCAATGCAAAAATCCTTGACATCTGCAAGGGTCAGCTTTTCAAGCTCCGGATTGTAATTGGGATTGCCTTCCGGAATCTTTGCAGGAGCAGGAAGCTCGATGTCCACTTTTTCGGTCCACTGCGTGTGGCAAACGGCATCCTTGATGGTCTGCGCTATCGCTTCCTTCGTCAAGCGTTCCGTGTGCGCATAGCCCGGACGGCCATCCTTAATCACGCGAATGCCAAGCCCTACGGAATCCGAAATTTCGGTATTCTGCACCTGGCCCTGAAAAACCGACAAGCCCTCGGAATGGGAATTCGAGGCAATCACATCAAACTGTTCCGCCTCGCCCTTCGCGAGGTCGCACATACAAGAAACTGCATCAACAATATTCATTACACATTCCTCTTGGCTTTGCTGGCAAGCATGCGCCAGTAAGCGGCGGGGCTTCCCGTCACGGATTCAAGTGCTTCAGCGAGTTCACGGGTAATTTCAACCGTTCCTGCAATCAAGCCCTCAAGAGTCTCCATCGGGACCCCGATGCGGCGGGCAAATTCCGCCTTATCCATCTTGAGCCATTCAATGCCTTCTAAAATTGCCTGCCCCGGAGTGGGTGTTCCATGCCTTGCCATAAGTCAATTCCTAAAATTCAATCGTTTTCCAGCCTTCGGCGCCAAAGCGCAGGTCGCGTTCTACAAATTCCCATATCAAGAGTTTCTTGCCCTTGAGCACGCCCGCCTTGCGGGCAAGCTTTTCACGGACGAGTGTAGAAGCACCGCCATCGCTCACGATAGAGGCTACCGGGCGGCTGATATTCTTAGCAAAATGCGCAATCCAGCCCGCATTCACCGGCGCATCGGTCTGGTAAATGCGGCTGAAACTGTCGCCCAGAATCAAAATCTTCGACTTGCGGAAGTCATCCTTAAATGGAGTCTTGACTGTATCGCGTACCACCGTAGAATCCGAAAGCGAATCTGTCGGAGCTTCCATGTGCTCCGAAATTTCTTGTTGAGACACCACGTGGCCAGTCACCTGCTGTACCTTGAACACGTTAAACTTGTTGAGTCCGCTCATTTCGCCAATGTCGCCCATGCGGTCCGCCAAAGAATCAGACGCGACATAATCCATGGACGGTTCACCGATATTGATCAGGCCCGCATCCACCATCGCATTCACCTTTTTCGCGATTTCACCAGCGGCAAGTTCTGCACCACGCGGAGTCCAGTGCGTATCGTCATCCAGATAAAGCGCACCCAGACTTGCATCGTCAGCCTTTGCAGCAAGGAGCGGCGTATACAGATCCACCGTATTCAGCCCAAGCGAAGCCAGCGAATCCAGAATCGCCTTACCGTGCCCCGCAAGTTTCAAGCCATCGACGCCAGTCAAGCGTTCCGGATAAATGCTCGGCTTGCCCGGAGTAATCACCACCAGGAGTTCTACGCCCTTCGCCTTGAGCTGGTCGCGGAACTTGAGAATCGCCTGAATCGGGTTATCGAGCTTGGCGCTGCGCACATCTAGCGGCGACGGCTGCACCAGGAATTCAACATCCTGGCGGTAAAACAGCCAACGACCATCGCCCTCCCCCAGAACAACCTTTTCGCCCGGATCCTTGAAGATATTCCATACCGCCAGCTGATACTTGGGGCGGAACGCAAGCACAAGCGCATTTTCGTCTTCGACCTTATCTTCAAACGCACGCAGGTAACGACTCGTCCACACGCCATAATGCTTGATACCGCAAAGCGCACGCCAAACGGAGAAATGTCCGAATTCAGCCACCACCGCCTTCAGCGTCGAATCCACCATCTTGAAGGTTTCCGGTTCATCTTCAAGTGCTGCCACCAAGGTATCCGCGAGTTTCAACAACTTGTAGTCCGCCTCGGCCGTATCCAATTCTGCATAGCTGTTCACCGTAAGCGCTACCGCTTCCAAATCCGAAAGTGCACTGACCACGCCTTCCAGCGACTCGCCCACCTCGGCTCCACCGGCAATCGATTCACGCGCCGCAAACCAGGCTTCGTTCAACTTGGCCGCCGATTCCGCCATCTTGGATTCGCGCTTAAACGGCGTATAAACGACATCCTTGAAAATATCGAGGCTAACAAAGCGCTTTTGACCGCGCAAATCCGCCACCGTCTGCACCGTAAACGGCAACAGCAACAAGACAGCAAAAACAACGATAAAGGCAATATAGAGTTTCTTCACATGCGAAAAATAACAATAAACTTCGACTCAAAAATCCCATTTTTGACAATTCAAACGCATATTGCTATATTACGCGCCACTCGCCTGGGTAATTTAACGGGATAAAATACGTCCCTCCTAAGGATGATATCCGCGTTCGAGTCGCGGCCCGGGTATAGTAAAGGTCTCCTGCATATGCGGGGGACCTTTCTTTTCAACTAGTCCTGGATACAGCGAACCGGAAATTCAAAGGCTTTACTGCCATAATAAAGTCTCGCACCATCGTTAGTCTGACCCATATGATAGGCGCTGTAGTTGCCAAACTCAGTTGCGCTCCAGAAACTGGCGTCACCGGAATCATTCCAACCGGCTATGGAAATTAGAGACTTGGCTTCAGTCAATGCCCCTCCAACGGAGACAAACAAAGTTTCCCATTCAGCCTTGCTAGGCAAGTGCCAACCGCTCGGGCATACCCCCTGAACATTTCCCGAAGGCAATACATAACATGTCCTTTCACGGCCACAGTCTTCCTCAGACATGCCTAAAGCGGCCGCCCAAGTATAAAGATGTTCATGCTTAGCACTGTCTACACTCTCATTGCTGTTGCCGAGGCTAGAATCAGCTTCGTAGTTAAGGTTTTCAGCCATCCACGTCTGCGAACCAATGGTTACCGTCTTATATGTCTGACCATCGCGAGAGTCCGTCATAGAACCAACAATTCCCTCAACAGACTCGGAACTAGTGGAGTCAACATTTGAGCTCTGATTTTCATCGTCCTGGAGGCAACGGACAGAAAACCCTTCGCTCTTTTGAGAGAATTCTTCACTCACGTCGTCGGGCAAAAAGCAAGTCAGGCGTATGCTCGCAACGTAGTTGTAGCCATCAGCCACCCAGATGGAAGAAGTCCAAAAAAACGAGATGCCACTCTCATACCTGAAGTAGCTCTTGTAGCCGGCAGGGAGCGCCGAAAACCCGGAAGCATTCGTACCATCCTCAGCAATCCTATATTCACCGCCACCGCATTTCCACTCCGTAGACCTGAGTTTGGGACCTGCCACCCCACCAGATCCACCCAAAGTATAGATCAAAACATTCCATTCCTCATCGCTAGGCAAATGCCAGCCTTCGGGGCACACTCCCTGAATATTCCCTAATGGCATAGAACATGTATGGCCCCTGCCACACTCGCTCTCTGGCCTGTCTATCGCCGCAGCCCAAGTATACAAGCGACCATACTTGTCGCAGTTTTTTTCTTCATCTTGATAGCAGAAACTAGAATCCACTTTGAAATTAAGGTTTTCAGCCATCCATGTCTGCGTACCGATCGTCACGGTCTTGTAGGTTTGACCATCGCGAGAATCAACAAATTTTCCCTTGGCATCGTTTGATTCGGACGACGAATCAGAATCTGCAGAAGACGAATCTCCACAGGCAACAAAGGCTGTCGTCGCAAGCAGCGACATGCATAAAAACAACATCCATATACGGTTCATACGAAACAATGTAGATTTTTACAAAGAGCGTGTAAATATGTGAAAATGATTTTTTTCGCATTGCTCGCCTTGCACACTTTTGCTAAATTTGTGGCCATGAAAAATTTTTACGTTACTACCCCGATTTATTATGTGAATGACGCCCCGCATATTGGGCATTCCTACACCACGGTCTTGGCCGATATTCTCACCCGTTTCCACAAGATTCTGGGCTACCAGACTTTCTTCTTGACCGGTACCGACGAACACGGCCAGAAGGTGCAGCGCGCCGCCGAAAAGCGCGGCGTGACCCCGCAGGAACACGTGGATGAATACTACCACCGTTTCGAAGACCTGTGGAAGAAGATGGGTATCGGCAACGACTTCTTTATCCGCACCACGATGCCCGAACACAAGGCTTTTGTGCAGGAATGCCTGCAGAAACTCTGGGACAAGGGTGAAATTTATTCAAAGGAATACGAAGGTTGGTACTCCGTCGGCGAAGAACGCTTCTTCAGCGAAGACGAACTCGACGAAAACAAGTGCGACCCCATCAGCCACCGCCCGGTGGAATGGCTCAAAGAAAAGAACTACTTCTTCAAGATGGGTTCTTACCAGCAGAAGCTGATTGACTTTTTGGAAAGCCACAAGGACTGGATTGTGCCGGACTACCGCTGGAACGAAATCCGCGGATTCCTCCGCCAGCCGCTGAATGACCTCTGCATCAGCCGCCCGAAGGCACGCCTCAGCTGGGGCATTCCGCTGCCGTTCGACACCGACTACGTGACCTACGTTTGGTTCGACGCCTTGCTCAACTACGTGAGCGCCTCCACCGCCTTCCACAAGACCTATGCCGACGGCACGCCGATTTGGCCCGCTACCTACCACCTGATCGGTAAGGATATTTTGACGACTCACAGCGTGTACTGGCCGACGATGCTCATGGCCCTCGACATTCCGCTCCCGCAGCACATCCTCGCCCACGGCTGGTGGCTCGTGAACGGCGGCGAAAAGATGAGCAAGTCCGCAGGCAACGTGGTGAACCCGATGGACTACATGGAAAAGTACGGCATCGACGCGTTCCGTTACTTCCTGGCCCGCGAAATGGTGGTGGGCCAGGATGCGAACTTCACGCACGACGCCTTCGTGCGCCGCATCAACAGCGACCTCGCCAACGACCTCGGCAACGTGCTGAACCGCGTACACCGCCTGGTCCTCAACAACTTTGAAGGCAAGCTCCCCGCAGCGACCTCCATCGGCGATGCCGAAAATGAAGTCATCGATCTTGCAAACAAGGTCATTGCCGAAATCAAGGAAGGCCTGCCGCAGGCTCGTCTTTCCCAATCTATCGAAACTATCATGCAGCTCGTGCGCAGCATCAACCGTTACCTCGAAGTCAAGGCTCCGTGGAAGCTCGCGAAAGACCCTGCCGCGAAGGACGAACTCGCAACGGTTCTTTATGTGTCAGCCGAAGCCGTGCGCCTTTCGCTCTGCTTGCTGTGGCCGGTGATTCCGGGCAAGTCCGAAGAAGGCCTCGCCATGATCGGTTCCAAGTTCCAGAGTGCCGACGACCTCGCCTGGGGAATCCTCAAGGGTGGCGAAGCATTCGGCGAAGGCAAGCCGCTCTTCCCGCGTATCGAAGAAGAAGTCAAGAAGCAGGAGCAACAGCCGAAGCCCAAGCAGAACAAGCCGCTGATGGCCGCCGACGTGCCAGCCGCTATGGACATGCGTGTGGCTCAGATTAAGGAAGTGGCCGACCATCCGGATGCCACGAGCCTCTACGTGCTCAAGGTGGACGCCGGCGAAGGCGAACTCCGCACCATCTGCAGCGGCCTCAAGAACAGCTACAAGGCCGAAGAACTCCAGGACCGCAAGATTCTGTTGTTCGCAAACCTGAAGCCGAGCGCTCTCCGCGGCATCATGAGCCAGGGCATGCTCTTTGCGGGCGACCTCGACAACGAAGCACACACTTGCCGCCTCGTTTCTGTACCTGAAGACGCCAAGCCCGGTGACCGTGCCCTCTTCAAGGGTGTCGCTCCGAGCGAACCGCGTGAACTCAAGGTGAAGGACTTCGAGAAGATTGCGCTCTCCGTGAAGGGTGGCGCCGTGTTCTGCGACGCCCTCGCTCTTGAAGTGAACGGCAAGCCGGTGACCTGCGACGTCGCTGACGGCAACGGCGTACACTAAAAGACCGTTCGCGCCCAATCGGACTAAGTCCGTCCCCGAAGCGCTCACTCTCGCAACCGCCCCTGTTTAATAACAGGGGCTTCGTTGCTCACAGAAGACTGTATCTTATTCCTCTACGTCCACCATTTCGACGTGGAGGTGCTCCATCTCGCCTTTTTCCCAGAGCACCCTGAAACGCGGCCCAAGCTTGTCTTGGGCCATTTCAGCAACTTCACGGCGCTTGTTCATGGGCATGTCGACGATGCGGAAATCCATAGCCGCATTCTTGTAATGCTTTGAATTCTGCTTATGGTAAGGGTAATCGTTTCCGCTGGTAATCACGGGAACGTAATCGTCGCCCATTACCTTATGGTAGCAGCGGACCACTTCGATTCCCATCGTATCCATCGCAGGGAGCAGACTCTCAAGGTACACCCCCGGTTTTTGTCGGGTGCGCTTAAGCAGCAGCTGGTGAACCTCGCGCTGATTAAACGGCTTAAGGTTCAAATGGCGCATGTATTCTTCGGCAGACCAGGTTTCTTCGACCTGCTTGGGCTCGTAATGCGGTATCGGGCGGTCATTCGCCTTAATGAGACGATAAACCCCAAACAAGGCCACAATCGCAAGCACCGGCGCGATTAAATACAAATGTTTAACAAAAAATTGCATTTTTCCGCCATCAAAAATACTATTTTAAAGGCATGAAAAAAGCAATTCTTATCTCTGCCTCTCTTATTTCTTCGATGTTCCTTTTCGGCTGCGGCGACAACGCCAACTATACCGGTTGCTGGAAGGGCGAAGCCAATATGATTTTTGAAGTCCTCTCCGAAAACAACCAGGATTTCACGATTCGCAACGTGAACGGCGACCTTTCCGCCACCATTCAAGAAGGCAAGCTTTGCGGCAAGAATTCTTTGGACATGCCCTACTGCATGAGCGTCAAGGGCGACTCCGCTTATTATGAATTCGGCGGCATCACCACCGGTTACGCCCGCATTAGCAAAGAAGAATACGAAGACATCTTCGCTTCGCAGAAAAAAGCAGCGATTGAATAACAACCGCCGCCGCGAATCAATCGATTACGTCTTTAAGGATCTGCTCGATCATGTATTCGGTAGGAGCTCCGCTCCAGACCCGCTTGATGTAGCCGTCCTTATCCAGCAGCATTAGTGTTGGAACTGCGTGGATGCCATAGCGCATCCACATTTCTTTTTTAGCATCGCGGTAAAGCGGATACGGCGACGCATGCTGGTGTGCATAGAAATCATTCAGAGTTTCGAGCGGCTCGTCGGCAATACCGATGATTTCGACACCCTTGGAACTGTACTTTTTATAGATGTTCGCCAGCACCGGGAGCGTCTTGCGGCAAGGACCGCACCAAGTCGCCCAGAAATCCAGAAGCGTCGCCTTCGGTTTATCCTTGCGTTTTTCGCCGTTCTGGTAGAAGTTCTCGCCAAATTTTGCAATCTTACTACCAATCGCAGAACCCGTCAGATTACTGATGTCGTCTGGGCGTTCCGTCAAGGCCACATTCAAGGTCTGCTTTTTCCCGTCGCGGGCAATTTCGATCTTTACCTTCTGGCCAGCCTTATGGCTTGTAATCGCAGACTGGATCTGGCTCATGTCCGTGAGCGTTTTCCCCTGCACACCAATAATCTGGTCGCCGGCAACCATGCCCGCCGTAAAGCAGCCCGATTCCGGATGCACGCCAATGACGTTTAAGGCGAGGTGGTTTTCGAAAGTCGCCTTTTTAAAGGTGACTCCCAGCCAGGGAACAGCAAAAGAAGCGCCTGTAGCAACAAGAAGCGCGAGAGCAAAAGTGCGAATACGCATGATTAAACAGCTTTAGTTTGTTTGGGATTGTGATCGTCGTAATCCGAGAGCGTGGTATAACCCGTTTCCAAAAGGGCCGCTTCAAGTTCCTTACGCATGGCATGTGCTGCCATCCAACGGAAAGCCACCACCGAGTAGCATTCCACCGCATCTACACCCAGCTTGATCAGGTCAAAAATCTTGAAACCGTGGTCAATACCGCCGCAGGCTATCACGCTAATCTGGGGATAATGCTTGCGGATGTAGGTCACGTTCCACATCATGTTTTCGTAGAGCGGACGGCCAGACATGCCACCGCAATCGCCGTCAGCGCGGAGCGGGGTCAAGTCTTCGAACTTGGTTTCAACCGGAAGTTCGCTAATCTTCTTGGTCGGGTAAGTATTGCCCACCACCACGCCGTTCACGCCCGTACGCACGATCATGTCCATGACATTCACCAGGTGGCGTTCCGACAGGTCGGGGCTAATCTTGGCATACACGGCCTTACGAATCGCCTGGGCATTGCGGTACTTCATGATTTCGCCGAAAATGCGTTCGGTCAGAGACAAGTCCATGTCTACGCGGGATTCGCCGGTATTGGGGCAGCTCAAGTTGATTTCGATAAAGTCGCCCGCCTTGTAAGCAATGGCGAAGCTTTCGAGCAAGTCCTTCAGTTTTTCTTCGTCGTCGGTGAGGCCCGGAGTTTCAGCCACCGAAACACCTACGCAGAGTCCTACCTTGTGAGCCTTGGTCAGCTGTTCGTCGGCACGACGAGCGATGACTTCGACACCTTCGTTGTTCAAGCCCATGCTGTTATGGATGGCTCGTTCATTCTCTAAAAAGCCGATACGGGGGCGGTGAGTGTTACCTTCGCGGAACTTGCGGGTCGCCGTTCCGACCGTGATGCCACCAAAGCCCATGTTCGCATAGTCGCAAATGCGCTTGGCCGTCTTATTGGCACCAGCAGCCAAAATGATGGGGCAACCCAGGTACAGGGAATTGCTGTGGTCCGGGAAGGTGATAACGCGCTTGAGAGTCTTGCTCAAGTCGGGGCGGCCACCCATAAAAGGAATGTAGGGGGCAAACCGGGCAGCATGCTTCAAAGAATCGTGACGGAATTCCGGGTTATTGTGAAAAATGCGGCGGATCAAGGCCAGAACACGGTCGCCGAAATTCAGGTAATACTCGTGGTTTACACAATTAAAAGACATGGGTATTCCTTTTGCCTAAACTTATAGCCTATAAAATAGAAAATATACCCCAACTAAGACCATTTTAAAAATCGTTTTCTATTTTGTTTAACGAATATGGAACAGAAAACAATTGATTTTGTCGTCAAGGCCATCCACGAAAAGATGCCCGCCTATATCCAGACCCTGAGCGATCTGGTAAAAATTCCGTCTATCAGTTTTGACAATTTTGACCAAAAATACGTACTGGACTCCGCCGAAAAGGTCAAGGAACTCTTTTTGCAGGCCGGCCTCACCAACGTGCAGTTTTTGTTGCCGCCCAGCGGACGCCCCTCTGTATACGGCGAAAGCCTTACGAGCCCTGACAAGCCTACGGTACTTTTGTACGCCCACCACGACGTGCAGCCCCCTATGCGCGAAGCCCTCTGGAACACCAAGCCTTTTGAAGCGAGCCTCCAGGGTGACCGACTCTATGGCCGCGGCACTGCCGATGACAAGGCGGGTATCGTGACACACTTGGCCGCCTTGGAACAGGTGCGAGCCCTCAAGAAGAACGACGGTCCAAACCTCAAGTTCCTGATTGAAGGCGAAGAAGAATCCGGAAGCGCCGGCTTCGAAACCATCTTGAAAAAACACGCCGAACTCTTGAAGAGCGATGCCGTTATCGTGGCAGACCTGGGTAACTTTGCCAAGGGCACGCCCTCGATTACCACAACGCTCCGCGGCATGAGCGCAGTGAACGTGGAACTCAAGGCTACCAAGGCGCCGCTCCATTCGGGTAGCTGGTCAGGCCCGATTCCCGACCCGGGTCAGGTACTTTGCCGCATGATCGCAAACCTTACCGACGGCAAGGGCAACATCTTGATTCCGAATTTCGAAGATACGCTTGTGCCGCCCACCGAAGCAGAACTTGCCTCGTACAAGAGCCTCGGCATGACCGAGAAAATTTTCCGCAACGACGGCGGCATCCTAGAAAGCGTCAAGCTTAAAGTCCCTGAAGACGAGATTCTACTCTCGCTGTGGCGCAGGCCCTCAATTGTAGTAACCGCCATGGAAATCGGTAGCCGCACGAACGCCGGCAACGTTTTGCAGAACTGCGCCTACGCACGCATCGGCATTCGCCTTGCCCCCGGCATGAACGCCGACGTGGCGACCCAGCAGCTGGTGGAATTCTTGCAGGCGCAGGTACCCTACGGCCTGCAATGCCACATTACCACCGAAGATGGCGCCAACCCCTTCGTAACCGATACCACTCACCCCTTCTTTAAGAAGATGAGCGAATCCATGGCAACGGCATACGGTGCCGAGACTAAGTTTATTGGCTGCGGCGCAAGCATTCCCGGAGCAGAACTGTTCCGCAACACCTTCGGCGACATTCCTATTTTGCTCACAGGCCTCGAAGACCCCGAATGCAACGCCCACGGCGAAAACGAAAGCCTCTACTTGCCCGACTTTGAACACGGCATTGTAGCCGAAACCCTATTCTTTGGAGAAATCTGCTAATGAGTACTACAAAGTTTCCTAGACTCGTTGTACTGACCGGTGCCGGCATTAGTGCGGAATCGGGACTTCGCACATTCCGTGGCAATGACGGTATGTGGGAACATGAAAACATTGACGACGTGTGTACGCCCGAAGGCTACTACCGCGACAAGAAGCGCGTAAAGGACTTCTACAACTTCTTGCGCAAGGGACTCAAGGAACACGAACCCAATGCCGCACACTTCGCCTTGGCCGAACTGGAACAGCGTCTGGGCGATGATTTTCTGCTGGTGACGCAGAACGTGGACAACCTGCATGAACGTGCCGGTTCCAAGCGCGTGCTGCACATGCACGGCGACTTGATGCGCCTGACCTGCGAACACAACCCGAAGCATGAATTTATATTCGACGGCGAAGAAACTTTAGAGACTCGCTGCCCGTTCTGCGGAGCCATGAGCCGCCCGGACATCGTATTCTTTGGCGAGCAGCCGCTGTACATGGAAGAAATCCAGGATGCCTTAAGGCACTGCAAGGAATTCGTGTACATCGGTACCAGCAGCGTGGTCTACCCCGCCGCTGGTTTCAAGAGCTTCGCGAAGAGCTTTGGCGCGAAGGTGACATGCCTGAACCTGGAAGTGCCCACTAGCGACCCCTACACCGACGTATTCGTAGAAGGCAAGGCGACGGATATCGTCCCTAAATGGTGCGAGAATTTTAAGTAAAGTAAAATGCTATTATAGATCGTCATTCAGACTGGATTTTAGTAACGTAAAATCACATTCTTTGACTAAGAAATCAAGGGGAAAATACAATGAAGAAATTACTTGCAGCGTTATCTATTCTATCCATCGTTGCGTGTTCCGACAACAGCAGTACTACATCCGCATCGAACGACGGAGCAACAAGTTGCAATTACACATTTGAATGTGATTCAAAAATTCATGTTAAAAACAATAAAATCTATTTTGAAAATGACAGCATTGTCTTAAGTGGAATATTTCTCAACCATTTTCTTGAAGAAACATGGTCTATGAAAGATTTCATGAATCGTTTAGAAAACGTATATTGGGCGTCTACCACACTCAAAGACACCCTTCTCACAGAAACTCAAGTAGCAGAGAACGAACATCATAGTAGTTTTATTTTAATGCCCCCGGATGAGGATAAACTTATTAAATACAACTCTACAGATGCAATTCTCCCCATTATTGAGCAAACCTATCAATCATGCCAAAATGACCCTGGTTGCTACATTCAATATCAAGCTCGCTTACAAAACCCGGACAATGATAAAATTAGGGATGCGGAAAACTGGCTTAAATTAGTTAGTATCAAAAACGATTTAACTGGCGAGTCCATATGCAAACTCGCAAATACAGAATGCAAGAAAGAGCGGTATGTAACAGAATAACAAATCCTCGGTACACTGAAGAAACTACTTATTGGACAAATACTCTCTCAAAGTACTTTCAAATTCAGTTCAAACAAATATATTGCAACGCACATTATAAAGGTATTTTGCCATCTTTTTGACGTAGTGTACCAAATTTATGTTTAACAAGAAACCGTTCAAAATCTGATATGTCTATTATATTGTTTTCTTTTAAAAATTTTTGATATTCAAATGGTTTTGTATAAACTTCAAACCAAAACTTTTCATATTTTGAACTTTCCACACCATTCGAACTTGAGTGACGAGCTGTAAGAGCCCATATCGAAACAACATCTTCATAATGTTGATGACGTTTCCATCTATCACGTTTTTTTGAAAGAAAGTTTTCTAACAAAACACCACTACAAACAAACACCCCTCCAATAACGCCTCCAACAATAGCTTCTGATTTATTAGCAAAGCAAAGAAAAATTTCATCAAGAATTGACATATCAACCCATACCTTTCTATAATTTTAAAACAGTGCTAAAAACAGCGAAATTCTGTTATAAGTAGAAACAGCAAGCTTCGTGGTTCGTTGAGCCCGGAGCTTTTTGTTTTGGCGGCAATTCGTCGCTGCGGCATTGTTCGGTACATTTTTCGCAGCGGTCCGCAAAACGGCAACCCTTCGCAAAGTCACGCGGATGCGGCACAGAACCCGGAATTGATTTCATCGTGCGCATATCGCTGTGATTCTCGGGAATAGCGGCAAGCAGCCCTTGCGTGTACGGATGCATCGGAGAGTCAATTACGTCGCGCACAGCACCCGTTTCTACAATGCGACCCGCATACATCACCGCCACTCGGTCAGCATACTGCGATACGATTCCCATGTTATGGGTAATCAGGAGCACCGCCGTCCCCATACGATTCGCCATATCCTTAAGCACCGCAAGCACCTGCGCCTGCACCGTGACATCCAAGGCCGTCGTCGGTTCATCAGCGATAATCAGCTTCGGCTTAGAAAGCAGCGCCATCACGATGCACACGCGCTGCAACATACCGCCAGAAAGCTCGTGAGGGTAAGCATCCAAGACACGGTTCACATCTTTGAAGCCCGCAAGGGTAAGCATCTCGCGGATAACCGTCATGAAGTCACCCTTGGAATGCTTGCAGAACTTGAAGACTTCCATCAGCTGTTTCTTGATCGTCACCACCGGATTCAAGGCCTGCATAGGCTCCTGAAAGATGCACGAAATTTCAGAGCCGCGGACTTTTTGCAAATCGGCAAGCGGGAGCTTCGCCAAATCAATCGGAGCAGCATCTTCACTGGTGCGATACAGCACGGAGCCTTCTACAATCTGGGCGCTAGGCTGAGGCAACAGCCTTAAGATGCTCATGGCGGTCACGCTCTTTCCGCAGCCCGACTCGCCCACCAGCGCAAAGAACTCGCCGGTACGAATGTCGAAGGAAACGCGGTCCGTGACCTGCAGCGGCTTGATACCGTCGCGCGGATTGCCCTTCTTGTCGAACCCGAAAGCAACCGAGAGATCGCGCACCTGCAAAACCGGCAAAGAATTAGACATATCGATCTCCGGATTTGGGGTCCATTGCATCACGCACGCCTTCGCCGACGAATGTCGTGAGGAGGAGCGTTACAAAGAGAGCCGCTACCGTGCTGACAGAAATCCACGGGGCATAAAGGTTGTTGAGGCCCTGGCTCATGAGTTCGCCCCAGCTAGGTGTAGGCGGCTGCAGACCGAAGCCCAAGAAATCAAGGGACGTCAAGCTACCGATTCCGCCAATCAGCGTGAACGGGAAAAGCGTCACCACGGGCGTCATGGCATTCGGCAAAATCTCTTTGAAGAAAATGTGGCGGTGTCCCATACCCAGGACTTTCGCCGACTGCACGTAAGTCATGCCACGCAGCTTCAAGAATTCCGCACGCATGTAGTAACTCAGCGAAATCCAGTTGAACGCCGCCATAATCAGAATCAAAAGCCAGAAACTGCGGCCATAAATACTGCCGATCAAAATCACCACGTAAAGCATCGGCAGCGACGACCAAATTTCAATGAAGCGCTGCATGCCCGTATCCCAGAACTTGCCGAGGTAACCCTGAATACCGCCAATCACAATACCGAGGAAAGTTCCCAGCACCGTCAAAAGCAAGCTGAAGCTAATACAAATTCTAAAGCCATGAATCAAGCGGGCCAGCACATCGCGGCCATTGCTATCGGTTCCGAGCCAATGTCTGGCGCTCGGCGCAAAAGGCGGCGTTCCCTCTTCACTCAAGTCAGCCTTCAGCGGGTCATGAGCAATCGGAGGCATCAACGCCCATACATCGGGGCAGCCTCCCGCACGAGTAAAGCCTTCAGCGGCATCTTCTTCGCATTCCCGCACCGATTCGAACAATTTGCCGTAATCGGCTTCGGTCTGGTATTCACCGCCAAAGTCAGCATCACTGTAGCGTACGAACGCCGGGAAATACGTCTTCCCCTGGTAACGCATCAGGAGCGGTTCATCGTTTACCGTCCACGGGCTAGTCAGCGACAACAGATACGCCACCACAAGAACAATCAAAGACCAGAACGCACGCTTGTTCTTGCGGAAGCGCTTCAGGCGATTCAAGGTTTCTTGTGTCAGGCGAATTTTCATGCGATAAATTTATAAAATGGCCAATCTTCTATTTAATCAACTTCGAAATCAAATCCAGCAATTCAGCGAAATCAATGGGCTTTGACACATGTCCATTGACGCCCGCTTCGAAGGCAGCCTTCTTTTCTTCCTCGAAGGCGCTTGCCGACAACGCAATAATCGGCAACCGAGACTTGCGGGGATTTTCCAATTTGCGGATTAGCGCCGTCGTTTCGAAGCCATCACCGCGAGGCATCTTCAGGTCCATCAAAATCAAGTCGAAGGAACCTGCAGGCGACATATCTACCTGGCGGTAACATTCGTTTCCGTTTTCGACGCAGATGATTTCGGCACCAACGCTCTTCAGCAATTTCGATACGATTTCACAAGATTGCGGATCGTCATCAGCCATCAAGATGCTCTTTCCGGAAAGACTCTTCTTGAAAGGTTGCACGCTAGGCGGCGTCTGAACCATTTCATCTTCGGCAATGCGATGGGGAGTCACCACCACCACGCGGGTACCTTCACCCACACGGCTGGTAATATTCACCGTACCATGCATCATGTCCACCAGTTTCTTCACGATACTCAGACCAAGGCCGGTGCCATCAATGCCGCGGGTAAGTGCAGACTGTTCGCGTTCAAAAGCATCGAACACTCTCGGCAGGAATTCTTCAGAAATACCGACGCCGGTATCTTCCACTACCATTTCGATATTGCACATTTCCGGATTTTCATGCGGCAAGTCACGTATCGAGATTCGCACCAATCCACCACCACGCGTGTACTTGATAGCATTACTCACCACATTCATCAGAATTTGGTGGAACTTCACCTTATCCACATAAATGCAACGCGCCTTGACATTTCGAGCAATCTGCAGCATGATATTCTTCTGCCTTGCAGTCTGTTCGAATGTAGTCACCACGTCTTCTGTCAAAGCGGCGGTAAGCACAGGCGTTTCTTCCAGCTTGTTGTAACCCGATTCAATAGAGGTAAGACTCAAGACCGAATTGATCATATCCAGCAAAAGTTTTCCCGCAGACTGGATATTGCCCAAATAGTAATTCAGCAACGACGTTTCCGATTCCGTCAGGTTCAAGTTCTGTACGTACTTTTGAGCCAAGGAATCATAGCCCAGCACGGCATTCATAGGAGTTCGAATATCGTGGCTGATACTAAACAAGAAATTCGACTTCGCCTTGTCGGCACGCTGGGCGCGGTCAAGAGCCTTCACAAGAGCCACGCGCTGTTCGTTCAGTTCCTTACGCTTCTCTAGTTCGGCATTCATGGATTCGTCAATAAGCTTGATACCCATGACAATTTCAGGACGATCCTTAGAAGGCTTTACGAAATGGATTTGCATATAATGAATCGTGCCGCCCTTCGAAATGCGGTAAATGAATTCGAAGTTGTCACGCTTCACGAATTCTCGATTCAAACGATCTAAAGTCATCACCTTGTCAAACAGGGGGCGGTCTTCAAGCAGAACCACACGATTCGCATACAAAGACATTATCTGATCGTAATAGGGAGCATTGTCAAAGACATCCTGCATAAAACGAGTGGCAATCGGATCAATTCTGTAGCATTCACTCTGACCTGTCGTGGAATCGATGACGAAAGCGCTACCATAGGAATCCGTCAACGCATTTATGACATTCAAGTGTTTGCCTTCCATTTCGTTTCGCAAGCGGCGGTTCGTGCGGAAAATGGAATGGAAATAGATGGCAAAGAACAACACGACAAAGAACAATGCCAAAACGGCCTTGATTGCCACAATTCTTGTCACGTTCGCCAGCACATGGTACGGAACCATCTGCACCACAAACCAGCCCACTTCGTTAACGGACATGATACAGGCAATAGAAGATCCGTATTCAGAGGTCACCCTAAAGGCCTTGGGTTCCTTGAGCATGGCGTTCTTCTTGAACACGTTGACTATTTCTTGAGGGAAAAAGTCCTGGGCTCGTTTTTCAAAAGACTCGCCAAAATCAGTATCCATGACATTCGAGGCAACAATATTCAGTTCCCTGTCGCACAAAAGGCCAATGGTCGCTTCCCCATTCACCGTATAATGAAGCATTGGCGCAATGTCTTTTTTCCCTCCAAGGATTCCCGCAATCACACCGATTACGGAATCACCGTAATACAAGGGCGTATACATATTGATTCGCGCTTCGCCGAACTTCTTGCCGGTATAGTCGATCCAAACACCCGATTTACCTAAAATGCCCTGACGGAAAAAATCGCTTTCGGAAACATCCACCGGTTCTTCGTCATAAGAAAGTTTCAGGCCGTCCTTGCGGATATATTCAATCCTTGAAAAAGGAACTTCATCCTTCATCGAAAGAAAAACGGACTCGGGCCTGCGAAGTTCCGGGCCGTCCATCTTTTTCGATACCGAATGGGACACAAGTTTAATGCTGTTTCTTCCAAAATTCAGCGTTTTGGCCAAATCGAGAGAGAGACGCTGCGTTTCTTGGGTAACCGCCTCTTCAATCTGATTAAAATAATATTCCCGTGCACCAACGGCATACACCACCACAAGCACCACCACCGCAATTGCAACCACAATGATTGCAGGGCTCAGGGGCATCAAACGTTTTAACTTTATCTTTTTCATAACTATTTAAATTGTATAGCGCAATAATAAAAAAACATTTTCTAATATGTAGCTCGTATGAGAGATTTTTCCATAGAACACAAGCCACAAAAAGAACGTTGCATCCTTGTGGGAATTTCAACGCCCAAGGTGCGTCCTTGGCTTGCCACCGAACAATTGGCAGAACTGGGCAGGCTTGCAGAAACGGCGGGTGCCGAAGTCGTGCAAAGCTTTTTGCAGCGAGTGCAGAACTTTAGCCCGGCCACCCTCATTGGCGAAGGCAAAGTCAACGAGGTCAAACGCGCCCTAGAAGAATTAGACGCCAAAATGGTGGTATTCGACGACGATCTCTCGGGCTCCCAGGTTCGAAACTTGGAACAGCGCCTCCCCGGAATCAAGGTTCTCGACCGCACGGGACTCATTCTTGACATTTTCGCAAAGCACGCCGTAACGGCAGAAAGCCGACTCATGGTAGAAGTAGCCCAGCTCCAGTACATGATGCCGCGCCTGACCGGTGCCTGGACTCACCTTTGCCGCCAGCACAACGGAGGCATCGGTACGAAAGGTCCTGGCGAAACCCAGCTGGAAACCGACCGCCGCATGATACGCAAGCGCATCCAGGAACTTAAAAAGAAGCTGGAAAAGATTGAAGACGCCAGAGAAAGCCAAGCACAGAACCGCAACGATATTTTTCACATCGGTGTCGTGGGCTATACCAACGCAGGCAAGTCCACGCTAACCAACCGCCTGACCGGCGCCGACGTGTATGTAGAAGACAAGCTCTTCGCAACGCTCGACAGTACCACCCGAAAGCTTTACCTGGACGGCGAAAACATCATTTTGTCCGACACCGTAGGCTTCATCCGCAAACTTCCGCACAACTTGATTGAGACTTTCAAAAGCACCTTGGGTGTGGCCGCACACGCCGACTGCATCTTGGAGGTGGTAGACGGTTCCGCACCCGATTACCGCGAGCACCTGGAAGTCACACACCGCACGCTCGAAGGGATTATCAGCCCCGAAACGCCAAGAATTCGCGTTTTCAACAAGGCCGAAATCTGCGACGAAGCCCGCCGCACGGAACTCCGCGAAAATTACCCCGAAGCAATCCAAGTGAGCGCCCGCGAAAACATTGGCATGGAACTGCTGCGCACCGCTTTCAAGGAACAGCTGGCCGAATGGCACAAAAAGCGCGAAGCCCACGAAAAGAGCGAAAAAGAACGTTCCGAAGCGCCTTGGAAAGAGATATAGGCCTTTATCAGAAATACCTAACTATATTTAGGACGATATTAAATCACTTAAAAGGAGCATAAAATGAAATCCATGAAACTCTCTGCAATTGCTTTGAGCCTCGCTGCCGCAGGCGCCATTGCACAGACAGCCCCTGCAGCTGCACCTGCCGCAGCTCCGGCTGCTGCCCCTGCTGCCGAAGCACCCGCTGCCGCCCCCGCCGCAGCCCCTGTTGCCGAAGCACCGAAGGCCGACTCCACCGCCGCACAGCCTGCAGCACAGCCGGCCGCCACCGAACAGGCTGCCGCTCAGCCGGCTCCCGAAGCAAAGCCCGCTGCAGAAACGCAGCCCGCTGAAGCCGCCAAGGCCGAAGAACCTAAGGCCGCCGAAGCCGCCCCCGCTGCTGAACCCGAAAAGAAAGAAGAAGTCGCCAAGGCCGAAGAGCCGAAAGCAGAAGAATCTAAAGCCGAAACAAGCGGCGCCTCTATTGTCGAACGCCTGAACATCACCAAGGCTGACGCCGAACCCGAAGCCAAGAAAGCCATCGAATTCAAGATTTCCGGTCAGGCCGAATTCGACGCCTACGCCAGCTGGCGTAATGACAACGAAAAAGACCTCTACCATAGCTTCGCCTCTACTGTTGACGTAGACTTCGAAGTCAAATTCAACGACCAGTGGTCTGCACAGGTCGAAATCGAAGCCGATGGTAGCGGCACGGCTCCGGGCGCCTACTACAACGGCGCATTTGTCAAGTACACCAAGAGCGATAATTTCGCACTGAAGTTCGGTGACCTGAGCTTTATGGAAGGCGCCTTCAACTACTACAGATACGATGACCCTGCCGACTACGCCGCCGGCATGGCAGAACACGACATTCGCGGCCTCGAACTCGACCTTTACGGTCTGCAGCTCGGCCTCGGCTTTACCGCCGACGAAGATGACGCCACTTGCAACGGCATCGCACTGGATGACAACGGCAATCCGCTGCCCGTAAACGATGTCTGCAAGAGCTACGATGCCCATGTCGCCTACCAGTTTGACTTTGCCGGTCAGACCCTGCGTCCGTTCGCCCACTACAAGAGCTGGCAGGAAGCCAAGTCCAACGAACTCCACGCTGGTTTGGATGCCGCTCTTGAATTCGGACCGTTCGCCATCCACGCCGTTTACGGCCTGCATGCCAACAACCTGACCGAAGACGAACCCGAAGCCACTCACGCCTTCTTGGCAGAACCCACCTTCAAGGTTGCCAACGTAACCGTCAAGGGCGGATTCTTCTACGCCATGTTTGACGATGACGCCCCCACCGTCCACGGCACCGAAATTCCGGAATACATGTTTGCCTACGGTGAAGGCATCATCAAGTTCGTTGACGCATTCGCCCTCGGTGCTGTTGGCGAATTGCACACCAACTCTCTCGATGACGACACCGATCTCGGCACGCTCGAATTCGGCGCCCGCCTCTACTTCAACCCGGTTGACGGTCTTGAAGTCACGGGCTTTGCCATGGCCATTCTCCCCATGGGTGACGATTGGGAAAAGATTGGCCACGAAGCCGCCGTTTCTACCGAAGACTACGGCGAAGATATGAGCCTCAAGTTCGGTGTTGAAACCGTGTTCAGCTTCTAACCGGCGTTCTTTTGCCCCTTTGTGCAGTAGTGTCATTTTTTTGACACTACTTTTTTTTTATATTGTGTCCGTACGTTGAAATTTAAGCCTTAAAACGCATTTTTTGAATATGAGCGAAGAAATTAAAGATTCGACCCTTGGACTTTCGAACGTTAACCACCTTGAAAAACTCTACGACGGGTGGTTCCTGGACTACGCCAGCTACGTAATTTTGGACCGTGCCGTTCCGTACTACGAAGACGGACTTAAGCCGGTGCAGCGCCGTATTTTGCACTCCCTTTTCGAAAACCACGACGGCCGCTACCAGAAGGTGGCCACCATCGTCGGTCGAACCATGGCCTACCACCCGCACGGTGACGCCTCCATTGGCGATGCACTCGTCGGCCTCGGCCAGAAGAATTTGCTGATTGATACCCAGGGTAACTGGGGTAACCCCTTCACGGGCGACCGCGCAGCAGCCCCCCGTTATATCGAAGGCCGCCTCACGCCGTTCGCAGTCGATGTCGTATTCAACCCCGAAACCACCGAATGGATTCCGAGCTACGATGGCCGTAGCCAGGAACCGGTGACGCTCCCGGTCAAGTTCCCGCTGCTTTTGGCGCAGGGTGTCGATGGTATCGCCGTAGGTCTTTCCACCTCGATCCTCCCCCACAACTTCAGGGAACTCTGCGAAGCAAGTATCGCCATCCTCAAGGGCAAGAAGTTTACGCTGTACCCGGATTTCTTTACCGGTGGCATTATTGATGTGAGCGACTACAACGACGGCCAACGCGGCGGCAAGGTCCGCGTGCGCGCCAAGATTGAAAAGGTCGACAACAAGACGCTCGCCATCCGCGAAATCCCGTACGGCACCACCACCGTAAGCCTGATCGAAAGTATCGTGAAGGCAAACGACAAGGGCAAAATCAAGATTAAGCACGTCGATGACAACACGAGTAAAGAAGTTGAAATTCTCGTGCACCTGCAGCCGGGCACCGACCCGCAGGTCGCCATCGACGCCCTCTACACCTTTACCGACTGCGAAAAGTCCATTTCTCCCTGCACCTGCGTGATTGTCGACAAGCACCCGAAATTCCTCGGCGTCTCCGACATTCTGCGCATGAATACGGAGCACACGGTCAAGCTCCTGGAATGGGAACTGGCCAACGAACTTAAGCACCTCGAAGACAAGTGGCACATGACCACGCTCGAAAAGATCTTTATCGAAAAGGAAGTCTACGAGGTCATCAAGAAGGCGAAGGACCGCGAACAGATTATCAACTTCGTACGCGAAGGCCTTATGCCGTACGTGAAGCGCCTGCACCGCAAGGACATCACCGACGAAGAAATCGGCAAGCTCATCGAAATTCCGATCCGCCGCATAAGCCATTACGACCGCGAAAAGGCCGACCAGCTTTTGAAGGAACTGGAAGAAAGTATCGCAACCTGCAAGTACAACCAGGAACACATTACCGACTACACCATCGAGCACTTCAAGAACATTCTCAAGAAGTATGGCGAAGGCAAGGAACGCCGCACGCAGATTGCCGAATTCGGCAAGGTCGAAGCAGTGCACGTGGCTCTTGCCAACCAGAAGCTCTACGTGAACCGCAAGGAAGGCTTTGTGGGCACCGGTATGAAGAAGGAAGAATACCTCTTCGACGTGTCCGAATACGACGACTTGATCGTGTTCAAGGCCGACGGTAGCTTCAAGGTTGTTAAGGTTAGCGACAAGGACTTTGTGGGCAAGAACATCTTGCTCGTGGAAAAGTTCAAGAAGGACGACGACCGCCACATTTACAACGTGATTCACCAGGACGGCAAGGACGGCGCTTACTACATCAAGCGATTCAACGTGGGTGGCGTTACCCGCGACAAGGATTACTTTATGGGTAAGGGCAAGCCCGGCAGCAAGATTCTGTACATGTCGAGCAACCTGAACGGCGAAGCCGAAGTCGTAGAAGTCACGCTGAAGCCGCGTCCGCGCACCAAGCTCAACTTCGAGGTGGATTTCAGCTCCATCGATGTGAAGGGCCGTGGCGCCATGGGTAACATTGTAACCAAGTACCCGGTCAAGAGCATCAAGCGCGTCCGTAAGGGCGTGAGCACCTTGGGCGCCCGCGTTCTCTACTTTGACGCCCTCGCCGGCATCATCAGCACCCAGAAGAAGGGCGACCGCATCGGTGAATTCGGCGAAAAGGACAAGATTCTCATTGTCAAGGAAAACGGCACCGCCCGCGTTCACGACATGGCCGACCCGATTCTCGTGGGAACCGGTATCAAGTACGTCCACAAGTTCGATCCGGAACAGGTCTTTACGATTCTCTACTTCGAAGGTGGCAACTTCAACTACATGGTCAAGCGTTTCAACTTGGAAGGCTGCCCCATGACGACCGAATTCAGCCTCGTGTCTGATCACAAGAACACGCAGATGATTGAATTCTTCGCCACCGAAGACGCCCGCGAGCTCATGGAATACCAGGTGGGCCGCGAAGTCCAGAAGGAAGAGTTGGACCTCACCGAAGTCGCTGAAGTCAAGGGCTACAAGGCTCTGGGCAGCAAGTTCACCGCCAAGAAGGTGAAACGCGCCACCCGAATCTCCCCGCCCGACACCTTCGATGACGGGTCTAACGACGAAGAAGTCGAAGACGAATCCGACCCGGAACTCTTCGACTAAGCCTTTAATCAAGCCCGCGAAAGCGGGCTTTTCTTTTTTTTAGTTTATATTTATAGCATGACTGATAAGATGAAAGGTCGGCTATATACATGGTTAGTTTTCGGATTTATTCCCGGTAGGGGTAATTCATTTTTTGTAGACAATTATTTGAACGAAGAACCCGTAGATTATCGTGATTCATCAGATATCTTTGACGAAGCTTTAGGTCTAAAGAAGCCCGAAGAACGCGAAAAAACGTTCGACGAGCTTATCGCCAAGAAGCCTACATCCAATCGCTGAAGCTGGAGTCACTGGGCATGCGCCAGTCGGCTCGCGGCGACAGGGAGATTGTACCGACCTTCGGGCCATCAGGAATACAGCTGCGCTTGAACTGTTGCGTAAAGAACCTGCGCACGAATACGGCTAAAGCCTTCTCCAATTCTTCGTCGCTGAACTTGCCCGCAAAGGCGTACTTCGCAAGGAACAGGAGCTTTTGCGGAGCAGCGCCGTATTTTGCGAAATGGTAAAGGTAGAAGTCGTGGATTTCGTAGGCGCCCAAGATGCTTTCGGTCTTCTGCGCAATCTGGCCATTCACATCGGCAGGCAAAAGTTCCGGCGACACCGGCGTATCCAAGATATCGCGGAGCACGTCGGCAAGTTCCTTTGCAGTCTTCTTGTCGGCGGTAAAGCTTTCGGCATGGTCAGCATACCAGCCCACCACATGACGCACCAGCGTTTTCGGAATATCGCAGTTCACCGCATACATGGACATGTGGTCCGCATTGTAAGTGCTCCAGCCGAGCGCAATTTCAGAGAGGTCGCCCGTACCGATCACGATTCCGCCCACGCTGTTGGCGATATCCATCAGAATCTGCGTACGTTCGCGGGCCTGCACGTTTTCATAAGTCACATCGAGCGTTTTCGGGTCATGTCCGATGTCCGCAAAATGTTGCAGGCAAGCCTTCTGAATGTCGACGGTGCGCAATTCCACGCCCAAGAGTTCCGCCATCGTGACGGCATTATTCTTGGTACGCTTGGTCGTTCCGAATCCAGGCATCGTAAGCACCAGGATTTCAGAAGCAGGACGTTTCAAAAGCTTAAATGTTTCGGCGACTACGAGCAGCGCCAAAGTCGAATCGAGTCCACCGCTAAGGCCAATCACCGCGCGCTTCGAATGCGACGCTTCGAGTCGCTTCGCAAGTCCTGCACATTGGATATTGAAAATCTCGGTGCAGGACTTGTCGCGAGTTTCGATGTTGCCCGGCACAAAGGGCATCGGCGCCACAAAGCGATACTTCAACGAATCAATCGAACGCAGACAAGCGAAACTCGCCGCGCGCGCATAGAAGCTCCGGCTGTCGAAATCCTGGAACGAGCCTTCGCTCAAGCGCTGCATATTCAAGCGTTCCACATCGACATCGGCGTAAATAATTTCAGATTCGCGGCTAAACGGCTTGCTTTCGGCAATCATGCTGCCGTTCTCGGCAATCATCAAGTGACCGCTAAAGACCATATCCGTCGTCGATTCATGCACGCCCGCCGACGAATAAACGTAGGCAGCCATGCAACGTGCCGACTGGTTCATCACCAGGTTACGGCGATAATCGCGCTTGCCGACCAAGGCATCGCTTGCCGACAGGTTCACAATCACGTTCGCGCCAGCCAGGGCAAGTTCGCCGCTCGGCGGCACCGCCGTCCACAAGTCTTCGCAAAGTTCCACGCCCACGCGGACTTCAGAGCCAGACTTTCCGGCAACCGTAAAGAAGTTCGTCACCGGCACATTGCCAAAGCCCTCGACAGGGCAAGTCGTCGGAGCGCGCAACAAATCGCGACCACTCGAGAAATGGCGCTTTTCATAAAATTCACGCTGGTTCGGCAAATGAATCTTGGGCGTCACCGCCACAAGTTTACCCTTCTGCAAGAATGCGGCGCAGTTGTAAAGGCAACCGAACATGCGGAGCGGAAGCCCCACCGCAATCACCGTATCGCTCTTTGCAAACGCTTCTGCAATCTTCGAAAGCGATTCCACGCTTTTCTTGAGCAACAGCTCCTGATGGAACAAGTCGCTGCAGGTATACCCCGTAATGCAAAGCTCCGGGAACACGACGAAGGCAGCGCCTCCGTCAATAGCCTCGGTAGCACAGCGGATAATTTCGGCTGTATTGTAGGCGGTATCGGCGACTTTCAGCGTCGGGCAAACAGATGCGAATCGGTAAAATCCAAACATAACCTAAATATAGATTAGTTTGGCCCTTGTCAACGCCCGGACTTGATTCCGAGTTTATTCATTCGGTAATTCATCATGCGCGGAGACACGCCCAAGTCGCGGCCAGCGGCAGAAAGGTTACCGTTATTGCGCTTAATGGCCTCGGTAATGA
Organism: Fibrobacter sp. UWT2; assembly: GCF_900142545.1. NCBI lineage: Bacteria > Pseudomonadati > Fibrobacterota > Fibrobacteria > Fibrobacterales > Fibrobacteraceae > Fibrobacter > Fibrobacter sp. UWT2. Next base: position 231,312 of record NZ_FRBF01000005.1, read on the forward strand.
TTTCACGTTCGTAATTGTTCATCATCACGTCCAGCGGGGCAATCTTTGCGCCAGAAACATCCACCGAGCCCACGCTCAAGCTAGTCTGCAGAGAAGGCGGCAGGTTGTAACTGTGAACGCAGTCGTCCGTAGCAGTAAGCACTGCACGTTCGATGCAGTTTTCCAGTTCACGCACGTTACCCGGCCAATGGTAGCTCATGAGCAAGTTGATCGCCGTCGTCGAAAGGCGCGCCACCTTCTTGTTGTAGCGCAGATTCATCTTTTCAATGAAGTGCTCCGCCAGCAAGATAATGTCGGACTTGCGCTTTGCCAAATCGGGCATGGTAATCGGGAAAATGTTCAAGCGGTAGAACAAGTCTTCGCGGAACTTGCCCTGCGCAATCAGCTCTTCCAAGTTACGGCTCGTAGCAGCCAAGAATCGCACATCGGAATGAAGTTCTTCGTTACTGCCTACGCGGCTAAAGGTACGTTCCTGCAAGAATCGCAGGAGCTTCACCTGAGTCTGCATCGTAAGGTCGCCAATTTCGTCGAGGAAAAGCGTACCACCGTCAGCAGCCTCTGCACGGCCAATGCGGCGGTTCACGGCACCCGTAAAGGCGCCCTTCTCGTGACCGAACAATTCGCTTTCCACCAGGTTTTCTGGGAGGGCGGCGCAGTTCAGCGTAATAAAAGGCTTATCCTTTCTTGCAGACAAATTCACAATCGCACGGGCAATCATTTCCTTACCCGTACCGCTACCACCACGAATCAAAACCGTGGCATCGCTGGGAGCCACCTGGCGTACCTGCTCGTAGATCATCTGCATTTCGCGGCAGTTACCCACCAGGTCACCGGGGTTATTCGAAAGCATGTCACGAAGCCTGCGGTTTTCTTCGAGCATGGTTTCACGCTCGTTGTGCAGCTCGATGCATTCGTTGGCGGCATCACCCGTAATATTTGCGATAATTTCCAGCAGAGCGACGTCGCGATCCAAATCCGTAGAACCATCTACCGGGCGATCGATGGACAAGGTACCGATCACATCGCCGTCGTGAATCAGCGGCACGCAAATAAAAGCCACCTGGGTTTCGTAGTGACGGCTACCCGTACGGTTCAAGAAGCGGGAGTCTTTGCGCAGGTCCGGAATCACATGGCTCACGCCGCGTTCGGCGACATGGCCCGTAATACCTTCACCCATGCGGTACAAACCGCGCTGCTTTTCAGATTCATCCAGACCGCGGGAGGCTTCGATTTTAAGAGTATCGCCGAACAGGAGCGCAAAAGTACCGCGCAACATTCCAAGTTCAACTTCCAAGATGCCGAGTACGTTTTCCAGCAATTTCTCCACATTACGTTCGTGAATAATCGCGACGCTAATCTTCTGGATAACAGAAATTTCTGGACCTATTGGTGTGGGCATGGACATAAGATAGTAAAAGAGGTTTGAGGTTAGAGCTTTTCCCTGATTCTCCTAAGGGCTTCACAGGTGCGTTCATAGTCACCGAAGGCGGTCAGGCGGAAGTATCCTTCACCGCAAGGGCCAAAGCCGCTACCCGGAGTACCCACGACTTCGCAGGTAGAGAGTAGGCGGTCAAAGAAATCAAAGGATTTTTCACCGTCAGCGATTTTCCACCAGATGTACGGAGCATGTTCGCCACCGAACACCGTGTAACCCGCGGCCGTCAGTTCCTTGCGGATAACGCCAGCCGTGCGCATGTAGCCGGCAATGACTTCCTTGGTCTGCTGCCACCCAATCGGGCTGTAAATTGCCTCGGCGGCACGTTGCGTCACGTAGCTTACGCCGTTAAACTTGGTGCACTGGCGACGATTCCACATAGAGCGGAGTTTCGAAAGTTCGTGCGGAATCACCGTGTAGGCACAACGCACGCCCGTAAAGCCAGCTGTCTTACTGAAGCTACGGAATTCAATGGCGCAAGTGCGTGCACCCGGAATTTCGAAGATAGAATGCGGCAGCGATTCGTCCTGGATGTAGCAGTTGTAGGCGCCGTCGAACAAGATCAATGCACCGTTTTCGTTGGCGTAGTTCACAAACTTCTGCAAGGTTTCGCGGCTGAGCACCGTACCAGTCGGGTTGTTCGGGCTGCAAAGGTAAATCAGCTGCACCGGTTCCTTGGGCAAATCCGGCTGAAAGTTGTTTTCAGCGGTCGAAGCAAGGTAGGTCACCTTAGAAAAATGTCCGTCACTTTGCAACACGCCTGCACGGCCAGCCATCACGTTGGAGTCCAGATAGACCGGGTAAACCGGGTCCGGAATCGCAATCTTTACATTTTCTGTAAAAAGCTCCTGGATGTTTGCCACATCGCACTTGGAACCGTCGCTAACGAAAATATCGTCCGGATCCATTTCGATGCCGCGGGCGGTGTATTCACCACGGACGATTGCTTCGCGCACGAAATCGTAACCCTGTTCGGGGCCATAACCGCGGAATGTTCCCTTCACAGCCATTTCATCCACGGCCTTGTGCATGGCCTTGATGACTTCCGGGATCAAGGGCGTGGTCACATCGCCAATACCCAGGCGAATAATGTCAGCATCGGGTTTCTTCGCCTGATATTCCTTGATTTTCTGGGCGATAGTCGAGAAAAGGTAGCTGCCGGGCAGCAAGTCGTAATTTGTATTGATGATTGATGAATTCATAATAATAGTAGGAAGTAGGAAGTTGGAAGTAGACAGTGATTAACAGTGTGGGATGTGAAGTTTTGAATAGTCTTTCTCGATGCTCAGAGGGCGAAGCCCGTCCTCAAAGCGAGTTTACGAGCGACCTCACGCCTCAATCTCTCCTTTAAATACTTCTTCTGCAGGGCCGGTCATCAAGACGGGGCCACCTTCTTCGTGCTTGATGTGGAGGACACCGCCATCGAGAACGATGTCGGCTTCGACGCCCACGCGGCCAGTGCGCTGGGCCGCAACGAGGGTTGCGCAACTGCCCGTACCACAAGCCATCGTAACGCCGCAACCTCGTTCCCAAACCCGCATGCGGATTTGGGTGGGCGTCACCACCTGTGCAAATTCAATGTTGCAGCGATCGGGGAACTGCTTATCGACTTCCAGGATGCTTCCCCACTTTTCCAGCTGAATCTTTTCAATGTCATCCACGAAAATCACCGCGTGCGGATTTCCCATGGAAACCGTCTCAGCCGTAAAGTCAAAGCTATCGGCCGTGAGCTTGATGGAACCCAAGAAATTCCTCGGAAGTCCCATATCGACGCACACGCGACCATCGTCCAACAGAGCGGGCTTCACCAAGCCACTCTTGGTATGCAGATTAAACACTTTAGTATTGGCGTCTTTTGCAAGACCGCGGCTGCGAATGTACTTGGCCACGCAGCGCGTTGCGTTACCGCACATGGCCGCTTCAGAACCATCTGCATTAAAAATGCGCATTTCGAAATCAACGCCGTTTGCAACAGGCTTTGCCAGAGGGCCTTCGCTAATCTTGTCGATTACCAGGCAACCATCGTTATCCATCGGAGTCACGATGACCACGCCATCGGCACCGATACCGAAACGGCGGTCGCAAAGTTGAATAACACGTTGTTCGAAATTATCGCTATAATCTAGCGACACACCCGGTTCCAGCAACACGAAATCGTTGCCCAACCCGGTCCATTTTGAAAAATTTATTGGCATAATTCAGTTCTCTTTATAATTTTCCCCGCCCCATTTGCAAAAAATGTGCCAACTTTACAAAAATTGTTAAATCTCGCTAAAAACGCCAATTTTATTCAAATTTCAAAGAAAACAAAATTTTGAAATATTACATTTTCTGTAAATCTAATAAACTAACTTTACATTTTATGTAAATTCCAAATGCAGGGCAGAAGGGGTGAAAATCCCCACATTTCGGCATTCTGGCGTATATAGAATAGATACACCCTCAACAAAACAATTGACAAGTACAATTTTATATCATAGAGTCTCATTCGGCACGAATTTATAAGCCCACATTCGGCACGAATTTTGCTATCTTTAGCCGCGAAAAATTATCTTCAAGGATACAACCATGAAACGTACACATAACTGCGGCCAGCTTCGCAAGGAAGATGTTGGCCAGACCGTAACACTCGCCGGTTGGGTGGATCGCCGCCGTGACCATGGTGGTGTGATTTTCGTTGACCTCCGCGACAAGTATGGCAAGACCCAGATCGTTTTCAACCCCGACTACAACGCCGACGTGTTGAAGACCGCCGAACAGCTCCGTAACGAATACGTTATTTACGTGACTGGTAAGGTCTACGCCCGCGAAGAAGGCAACACCAACGAAAAGCTCGCCACGGGTGAAATCGAAGTCAAGGCCGACAAGCTCGAAATCCTGAACGCCGCCCTCACCTCTCCGCTCGCCATTAACGACCCGAACGAAGAATGCAAGGAAAACGACGACCTCCGCCTGCAGTACCGCTACCTGGACCTCCGCCGTCCGTGGATCCAGAAGAAGCTTCTCCTCAAGAGCCGCTTCCTCAAGGCCGTGTACGACTTCTTCTATGCCAACGGTTTTGAAAACATTGAAACTCCGTGCCTTTGCAAGTCCACTCCGGAAGGCGCACGTGACTACCTCGTGCCGTCCCGCGTGAACCCGGGCAAGTTCTACGCCCTCCCGCAGTCTCCGCAGCAGTACAAGCAGCTCTTGATGATTGCCGGTATGGACCGCTACTTCCAGATTGCCAAGTGCTTCCGCGACGAAGACCTCCGCGCTGACCGTCAGCCGGAATTCACGCAGATCGACGTCGAAATGTCTTTCGTCAACCAGGACGAAGTCATGGAAATGTTCGACAAGTTCGTGACTGAAGTCTTGGGCAAGGTTTGGAACTTCGAACCGCCGCGCCACATCCGCCGTATGAAGTGGGCAGAAGCCATGCTCAAGTACGGTTCCGACAAGCCGGACCTCCGCTTCGACCTCGAAATCCACGACGTGTCTGAAATCGGTGCAAAGTCCGAATTCGGCGTGTTCAAGAACTGCGTTGCCGCTGGTGGCAAGATCCGCGGTATTGCAGCCAAGGGTTGCGTTGACTTTACTCGTAAGCAGATCGACGAACTCACCGCTTACGTTGCCAAGTACGGTTCTAAGGGCCTCGTGTGGATGCGCGTCAAGGAAAATGACGAAGTTGAAACTCAGGTCGGCAAATTCTTTACTACCGAACAGCTCAACGAACTCCGCGACGCTGTTGGCGCTAAGTGCGGCGACATGATGTTCTTCATCGCAGGCCCCGAAAAGGTTGCTGCAACCGCTATGGGTCAGCTCCGCTTGGAAGTCGCCCGTATCAAGGGTCTCCGCGATCCGAAGAAGCGTGAATTTGTGTGGATTACCGAATTCCCGATGTTCGAATACAGCGACACCGAAGGCCGCTACATGGCTATGCACCACCCGTTCACCAACCCACTTCCGGAACACCTGGACATGATGCTCGGTGGCAACCTCAAGGATTGCAACGCCGAAGCCTATGACCTTGTTCTTAACGGTGTGGAAATCGGCGGTGGTTCTATCCGTATTCACAACCCTGAAGTCCAGGAAAAGGTGTTCCGCCTGCTCGGCCTTACCGAAGAACAGGTTCGCACCAAGTTCGGCTTCTTCGTTGACGCCTTCAAGTACGGCGCTCCTCCGCACGGCGGTCTCGCCTTCGGTCTCGACCGCGTTGTCGCTACCATGGAAGGTGAAGAATCTATCCGTGACTACATCGCGTTCCCGAAGAACACGAGCGCTTCTAGCCCGATGGACCAGTGCCCGAGCGAAGTGGATCTGCAGCAGCTGCAGGACATCCACATCTCCGTGCAGATGCCCAAGACGGCGGAAAAGAAGTAATAAGTCTTTTCAATAAGATTAAAAGTTCCTCGGTAACTCCGAGGGACTTTTTTTTCATGTGTTTTTTCTCACGAAAACAATTTTTCACATTCATTTTCGGCATTTGGGAATCAGTCTTTGCTAAATTGAGCAAAGACTCTTAACCCCCAATATGGAGAAAATTCAAATGAAACTTACTACTCGCGCTATTGCCGAAGCTATCGGCACCTTCTGGCTTGTGTTTGGCGGCTGCGGTGCAGCCGTGCTCGCTTGCGGCGTTCCCACCACCGGTATCGGTTACGTGGGCGTATCGCTGGCCTTCGGCCTTACGGTGCTCACCATGGCCTACGCCATCGGTCACATTTCGGGCTGCCACTTGAACCCGGCTGTCACGCTCGGCCAGGTTGCCGGCGGCCGCTTCCCCGCTAAGGAAGCTCCGGCCTACATCGTGGCCCAGGTCATTGGCGGTATCATCGCAGCAGCGCTCCTTTACGTGATTGCATGCCCCGACCTTACCAACGCAGGCATCGGCGCATTCGCAACCAACGGCTGGTCCGATTCCCTCAAGGACGGCCTGAACGCCTTTGGCGGCAAGACCTCCGGTATGCTTTCTGCATTCCTCATCGAAACCGTGCTCACGGCCATCTTCCTGTTCGTGATCATGGGCGCTACCGACGGCCGCGCTCCGGCAGGCTTCGCTCCGATCGCTATCGGCCTCTGCCTCACGCTCATCCACCTCATCTCTATCCCGGTGACCAACACCTCCGTGAACCCGGCCCGCTCTACCGCTATGGCTGTGTTCGTTGGTGGTGCTGCCATCAAGCAGCTCTGGCTCTTCTGGGTAGCCCCGATTCTCGGTGGCGTGATCGGCGGTATCGCTTACAAGTGCATCGCCGAATGCAAGTGCTGCAAGAAGTAATCGAAATTTTCATACTCACTTTGAATGTCCGGACACCCGTCCGGGCATTTATTTTTACACAAGAAATTGCGAAATTTTTTCAAAAATCCAATTTTCGGAACATTTTACCCCACAAAAAATTTAAACGTTTGTGATTTACATCAAACAACAACAAAAAACTGTAAACAATGCATTAACAAAGCCCTTTTTGAAATAAAACTTGTTACTTTAAGCTACGGTGTTGAGGAAAGTGGCCTATGGCCAGGGGCTTGTTATGAATAAAAAAGTTGCAATTTTACCTTTCGCCGTCGCTGGAGCATTGCTTATCGGTTGTTCCGACAAGGCTGAAGAATCTAATCCTGTCACCAACCCCATTCTTGGGCAACAGGATCCTGCCACAACTCCTTACATTGACCCTGTAACAGGCGACTACGTCAATCCTGAAACTGGCGAAGTTATTCCGACTGTCGATTACGTCAATCCCGAAACCGGCGAAACAGTTCCCGGCATTCAAGTGACCGACCCCGAAACAGGCGAAACGGTAACCGTTCCTGTCGTCATCCCGGATCCAGTTTCTAGCGCCTCTCAGCAGGGCAACGAACAACCTGGCGTATCGAGCGCATCGACGGATCCTGCCACGAATCCGACCGATCCTCAAAACCCGAACCAAAGCCCGGTCAATCCGACTTCTTCTGCAGAAGTCCTCTATCTGTCTTCTAGTAGCCTCAAGGAATATGATGACAACCACAAGGCAAAGGCCACGTTCCTGCCCAAGGCCGGTTTCTACTCGAATTTGACTATTGAACCGCCTACCCCGCAAAAGGGCGGCCAGATCAAGTGTACTTTTGACGGTTCCTTCCCCACTCAGAATTCCGAATCTATCACGCAGGCAACGCCGATTACGCAGAACACCGTCATCCGCTGCTCTGAATTCGTGAACGGCCAGCCGGCCGATACTACCACGCAGACCTACTTCATTGGCGAAAACGTCTCGATGCCTGTGGTGGCCTTGACCGTGAATCACTACGACATGTTCGACTCCAGTGCAGGCCTTTACGCAACCGGCGACTTGACCAATAGCGGCGGCATGGGCATGTGGGGCGGCGTCGGCGGTGATGACACCAACAACCCCAAATGTGCAGAACCTTGCAAACAGGCAAACTTCTGGCGCGACGACGAACTTCCCGTTCACGTGGAATACTTCGAAAACGGAAGTTCCACCAACGAAAAGACCTGGGAAATCGACGCCGGCATTTCGATTATCGGTAACTACAGCCGTTACAAACCCAAGAAGAGCGTTGCCATCAAGATGGACAACGACGACTATGGCGACAAGGTTTTAAAATATTCTTTCTTCAAGACTCGCCCCGAAGCAAAGAAGATGAAGAGTTTCAACCTGCGCAACAACGGTAACCGTTTCTGGACCGACTACTTTGGCGACCCCATGCTGGTGAGTCTGATGGAAGGCACCGATGTGGATTACCAGCGTAGCCTCCAGGTAGTCGTATTCTACAACGGCGAATACTTCGGCATTCATGACTTGCGCGAACGCTTGAACAGAAGCTATGTCGAAACCAATTACGGCATCGATTCCAAGAGCATCAACGTCGTCAAGAACTGCGCCAATGGCGACCAGGGTTGCGTCAACGGATGGGCACCCAGCGGCACCAACGGAGCATCCAGCACCGAATTCGGCCAGTTGGCAAATTCCATTACCGGCGGCAATTTCGCTGGCGAAAACAACCAGTCTTACGCCGAAATTAAGACAAAGCTGAACGTCAACAGTTTTGCACAATATATGATCGCCGAAATGTACATCCATAACGGCGACTGGCCCAACAACAACATTCGCGCCTGGGGCAGCCCGCAAAACGGATACCCCTTCAAGTTCATGATTTTCGACGTGGACCATGGTTACGGTTTTACCCCGGGCATTATGGGCTTCGATACGGAAAGCCAGAACATGTTCCAGTGGGTGCTGGGTAGCGCCACAGACAACAGCCAAGGCGGTCAGCAACCTGGTGGACAACAGCCCGGTGGCATGGGCGGTATAGGCGGCATCGGCGGCGGCTGGGGTGGCGGCTTCGGCATGGGCGGCGCAAATACCACCATCGGCAACATGCTGAAAAAGCTCCTCGCAAACCCCGAATTCAAGCACTTGTTCATCAACCAGGGTTGCATTCTCTTGAACGACTACCTGACTTACGAAAAAGTCCAGAAGGCCGTACAGACAATGGCCGCCATGATTCCGAGCTCCGAACAGTCTCGTGATGAACAGCGCTGGCCCCGTACCCAGGCAAAGTACAACTGGTCTCCTTCTGGCGCAGACATTCTGAGATTCGCCCAGAACCGCACCGAAACCTTCAGGCAGGAACTTGCAACCTACTTCGGTCTCCAGGGCGAAACTACCGTCAGCATCTCTGCTAGCGGCAGCGGCACCATCCTGGTCGACGGCATGAAGCTCCCCAGTTCCAATTATCAGGGCAAATTCTTTACTGGCGTAGACATGGTCCTTACCGCAATTCCCGAAACTGGACGCGTGTTCAGCGGATGGGCTGACGGCAACACCGAGAACCCGAGAAAGGTGCAAATCGCCAACGGCGCCACCTACTCCGCCATCTTCAAGTAAGCAAGCCTGTAAACTCCCATACCAAAAAGTGGAAACGATTCGTTTCCACTTTTTTTTTAATCTTTTCGAGAATCAAGTTCGGCGATTAATAGTCCTTGACGCAACGGACGCTGAACGAATCATAGCTAGAAGAAGTCGTCTGCAAGCCGAAACTTCCCATCCAGTCGTATTCGTAGTAGGAATAATATTGAGTTTCAGTACGCGTCGTATCGAGAATAAACTTGCGTTCAGGAACTTCCGGCAACGAATCGGCAACCGTAGAATCCGAAACAACCGCCGTATCGGCCACCAGGGAATCAGCCGTAGAATCCTCAGGCACAACAACAACGGGCTCTTCCACGGGATCATCGATGTAAACCGTATCGATTTTCAAACGAACATACACGGAATCGCCTCGCACCCAAAAAGCTGCCTCATTAAACGCACTTCTCTCACGAGCACTTCCGTAAGTTGTTGTCAGCATCGTGAAGCCCGTCGAATTCGTAGCGGTCACCCAAGAAGGATCCCACATTTCGTCATTGCCAAAGAAATCACCATTATTTTCAGAAGCCGCTCTCAAGTCAAGCCATTCCTCTTTAGAAGGCAGATGCCATCCGTCCGGACATACGGAATCTTTTACAGAAGCTCTATATGAAAGTCCAATGTCAAAATACGAAAGAGTATCTTGATGAGAACTGGCATTGCATTTGAGGTAAGAATCGCAAAAGGCATCACCAACAGTATAGCGCATGTTTTCGGCCATCCAGAAATAGCTACCGATTTTCAGATACCCGTAGACATTGCCGTCTCGCGGATCCGTAAAATAGCTGTATTCAAGAGAATCGTTAAAATAATTCTTGGCACCTCTCTGAATGTACTGCCATACAGAATCGGCTAAACGCATTGCCTCTATATTCTTTTCTCGAACTGCCATAAAGGATTTTAGAGCAGAAACAGAGTCCAAAACGGCACCCTGAACACAGCGGACATTCAATTTGCTTGTTTTTCCCGAGAAATCCGCAACAAAGTAGGAAGTGTTATAAACGTCTACCGTATAAGAAACGGCATCGTAAGAATTGGACCTGTAAGAATATCCATATTCCGAATTGATGCGGACTCCATCAGCAGGATTACTCGTCCAATAGGTTTCAGCTTTTCCCCAGCCACTTTCATCGGCTATGGAGCATGCCGCCCCCGCTTCACACACCGACAGCAAGACTTCCTTAAGGACATCGAATTCGGCCATGGCGGGCAAGTGCCAACCCGGCGGGCAAATTCCATCGTTATAGGAGGTGTCGCTGTAGTATTCAAAATTCATGGCGGCATCATAAGAGTATTTCTGAACCGAAGATTCCTTGGCAGCAGGCGTTGCTTCCGAATCAAGAATCGAAGCAATAGGCATAATATCTCCAGACCAGCTGTTATAATCACTAGACGGAGCTTTTGTCAGTTCCGGAATTCCTATCGTATCGTAAAAAGCCAAGTTCTCGGCCATCCACACTTGATTGCCGATTTTAACCGTCTTGTACGTCTTTCCATCGCGCGAGTCAACCATTGAACCCGTCTTGAAGAATTCTCCCTTGCCACCACCGGAATGTCCCGATGAAGGGTCATAGCCTTCGTAATCGTCGGCATCGCTACCGCTGCCGCCACAAGCGGACAAAAGGGCTGCGACAAACACCATGGAAAAAGATAAAGCAAGAATGCTTTTTTTCATAATCCTAACCTCTTAATTTTCTAGTTGAGACAAATATAGATTTTCGTTTTCCGTATTGGCGAAGCATTTTCCTTTTACTATATTTGAGCATGTAATTTTTTAACCCGGCCCGAACATCGGGCAAACTCAAAAGGAAGATACAATGGCTGACAATCTGTCCGTCCTCGGCAAGGCTCGCAAGGCCTACCAGCCGAAACTCCCCGCCGCTCTCCGCGACGGCGCTCTCAAGGTCTCTCTCAACAAGGGTAAGGCTACCGAATCCGTGCGCGACCAGGCCAAGATCAAGGCTCTGTTCCCGAACACCTACGGTGCACCGTACATTTCCATGAAGAAGGCTACCAAGGCTGCTGCCGGTAAGGCCCTCAACGTGGGTGTTGTTCTCTCCGGTGGCCAGGCTCCTGGTGGACACAACGTGATTGCAGGTATCTTCGACGGTATCAAGAGCATCAGCAAGAATTCCAAGCTCCTCGGCTTCCTCGGCGGTCCGTCTGGCCTCGAAAACGGCAAGTTCATCGTGATCAACGAAAAGATCATGGACTCCTACCGCAACACTGGTGGTTTCGACATCATCCAGTCCGGCCGTACCAAGCTCGAAACTGAAGAACAGTTCAAGAAGTGCATGGCTGTTGCCAAGGCTCAGAAGCTCGACGCTATCGTGATTATCGGTGGTGACGACTCCAACACCAACGCTGCTGTTCTCGGTGAATACTTCCAGGCCAACGGCGCAAGCTGCGTGGTTTGCGGCTGCCCGAAGACCATCGACGGCGACCTCAAGAACGAATACATCGAAACCTCCTTCGGTTTCGACACCGCTGTCAAGACCTATTCCGAACTCATCGGCAACATCATGCGCGATGCCAACTCCGCTCAGAAGTACTGGCACTTCATCAAGCTCATGGGCCGTAGCGCTTCTCACATCGCTCTCGAAGCCGCTCTCCAGACCCACCCGAACATCTGCTTGATCTCTGAAGAAGTCAAGGCCAAGAAGATGAAGCTCAAGCAGGTCATCAAGTACGTTGCAGACATCGTTGCTGCCCGTGCTGCTGACGGCAAGAACTTCGGCGTCTGCCTGATTCCGGAAGGTCTCCTCGAATTCATCCCGGATGTCGGCGTGCTCATTTCCGAACTCTCTGAAGCCCTCGCCCACCACGAAAAGGAAGTCGAAGGCCTCGACACCGCCGCTAAGGTTGAAAAGCTCTGCAACTGGATTTCTAAGGCATCTGCCGAAGTCCTCAAGAGCCTCCCCTCCACCACTCAGGGCCAGCTGATGCTTGACCGCGACAGCCACGGCAACGTGCAGGTTTCCCTCATCGAAACCGAAAAGCTCGTCATCGAAATGGTGAAGAAGGAACTCAAGAGCCGCAAGAACTTCAAGGGCAAGTTCTCTGCTCTCAACCACTTCTTCGGTTACGAAGGCCGTTGCGCCGCTCCGTCCAACTTCGACGCCGACTACTGCTACAGCCTCGGTTACACCGCTTCTGTGCTCGCCTTCAACAAGATGAACGGCTACATGAGCTCTGTGCGTGACCTGACCAAGGGTATCGAAAAGTGGACTGCCGGTGGCATTCCTATCACCATGATGATGAACATCGAACGCCGTCACGGTGCCGACAAGCCGGTGATCCAGAAGGCTCTCGTTGAACTCGACGGTGCTCCGTTCAAGTTCTTCGCCAAGAACCGCGAAGTTTGGGCCAAGACTGAATCCTACACCTATCCGGGTCCAATCCAGTACTGGGGTCCGAGCGAAGTTTGCGACGTGACCAACTTCACGATCAAGCTGGAACGCGGCGCCCTCAAGGTGAAGTAAGACTCGTTTCTCGGAGGCGTCTGCTTCGTTGCCGCGCCCCTCACGTATTATTATACGCTACGGGGCACGGACGCCTTGCATCCACACTCCGATAAACATCGTCTTGATTTTTAATCTCTGCATTTTTTTGCAGAGATTATTTTTTTCGAGCGCCTTGTATCTGCTCCCTAAAAATTCAAATTCTTGATCTTCATTCCTGCAACATCTGTTGCAGGATTTTTATTTTTTTTAAAGAAACAAGGAGCTGCATTATGGCGTGTGCTGATTGCAAATTTCGGGCCAAGTACGACAAGAATCCCAAATCGCTTATCGGGCGCTTCTGGCGGTTCCACATCAACTTCTGCCCCGGCTGGCGTTCGTATCTCAAGAGCCTTTCCGAAGAAGAGCGCATCGCCCTCAAGGAAAAGTACAACTTGAAGTAAAAGAAAAATGGCGGGCAATAGCCCGCCACTTTCTAATTGTCTACTAAAGATCCTTCGACTTCACTTCGTTCCTACCCAAAGAGCATAACTCAACTAGAGAACTAAAGTTCTAAGTTTCGTATAGCTCAGGATGACACTTTCGTGTCACTTCTGCCCTTCGCTAGTGCTGAGCAGATAGGCGTTAATGAACGGTTTGATTTTACCGTCGAGCACGCCTGCGGTGTCAGAGGTTTCGACGCCGGTGCGCAGGTCCTTGACCAGCTGGTAAGGCTGCAGCACGTAGCTACGGATCTGGCTACCCCATTCGACCTTTTTCTTTTCGGCCATACGGGCATCACGCTTGGCTTCTTCTTCCAAGCGATAATGTTCGGCGACCATGGTCTTGAGCATCTTGTAGCAGGTTTCACGGTTCTGAATCTGGCTGCGTTCGGTCTGGCAGCTCGCCATAATGCCCGTGGGCAAGTGCGTCATACGCACGGCGGAGTCCGTCTTGTTGATGTACTGACCACCGGCACCGCTACTGCGGTAAGTATCCACGCGCACGTCAGCCATATCCAAATCGAATTCGATGTCTTCGTGTTCGGGGTACAGGTACACGGCGGTAAAGCTCGTGTGACGGCGGGCGTTTGCATCGAACGGGCTGATGCGCACCAGACGGTGCACGCCGATTTCGGAACGGAGCAGGCCGTAAGCGTTTTCGCAAGTGACTTCGATGGTCGCACTCTTGAGGCCAGCATCTTCCGCTTCCTGGAAGTCGACCACCTTGAAGTCCATGTTTTCGCGTTCAAAGAAATGCGTGTACATGCGGAAGAGCATGAGCGCCCAGTCCTGCGACTCGGTGCCGCCTGCGCCCGGATGAATCGACAGCAAGCAACTGCAAGCGTCATCGGGGCCGTTCAGCATTTTCTTGAATTCCATCGCCTCAATCTTCGACTTGAGTTCTGCGATATCGGAATCGATCGATGCCGTCAAGTCGGCGGATTCTTCCGCCTTGCTCATTTCATAAAGTTCGGCCAAGTCATCGCAGCTCTGCGAGACTTCTTTCCACGAGTCCAGCAGGGCGCGCAGATTGCCGATTTTTTTCATCATGGACTGCGCCTTTTCCTGGTCATTCCACAGGTTCGGGTCGGCGGAGTCCTTTTCCAAAACGTAGAGTTCTTCGGTCTTGGCTTCTAAGTCAAAGATACCCCCAGAGCTTATCGATGCGCGTACGCAAGTCGATCAGCCCGGTGTGCGTCGTCTGAAAAGCCATTACTTTGCTGCTCCGATAGCCTGCGGCGGAGTGTACTTGGCATCGAGGTACTGCACCTTGTAGACCTTTCCGAGGCCGTCGAGGTAAGCCTTGAGCTGAGCCTGACGGTCCTGTTCGGCCTGCACACGCAGAATGTAGTCGATCTGGTGCTTGTAGCTTTCGTACTTGCCATCGTTCTTTTCGGTCAGCATAAAGATAGAGATTCCGTCCTTATCGGTGTAAGGTTCGGTGATTTCGCCGACCTTGACCTTGTTCACGGCCTTCACAAAAGCATCGCCCTTGGACTTAGCCACAAACTTGGGCATCACGCCGCCAGTCTTCTTGGCGGTCTGGTCGTCGCTGTACATGGCAGCAAGCTGTGCAAACGTAGCCTTCTTGCTGCGCACCTGGGCGGCAAGGCCCTGCAACATCACCTTGGCGTCTTCGATTTCCTGCTTGGACTTGCCCTTAGTGTAAATCACGATACGGGCACCGCTAATGGAATCGTTCACCTGAACCTTCGTCTTGTTCAGTTCCCAGAAAGCTTCCTTCTGCTTTTCAGTCGGATCCTTCGGGTACGGCACCTTCTTTTCGAGGATAGCTTCGCTCTTCAGCTGGTCTTCGATCTTTTCCTTGAACTGGGCCATGGTGGTGTTAGACTTCTTGAGTTCCTTCTGGAAGGCGTCATCGCTCGG
The DNA here is from genome assembly GCF_900142545.1 of Fibrobacter sp. UWT2. Classification (NCBI taxonomy): domain Bacteria; kingdom Pseudomonadati; phylum Fibrobacterota; class Fibrobacteria; order Fibrobacterales; family Fibrobacteraceae; genus Fibrobacter; species Fibrobacter sp. UWT2. Next base: position 246,466 of record NZ_FRBF01000005.1, read on the forward strand.
GAACTGAGACTTGAAAAGCTTGGTCAAGCTATCGACCTTACCCTGGGAAACCTTGATACCCATCTTCTTGGCTTCGAGCTTGATGAGTTCCTGGCCAACCAGGTTGTCAATCACGGCATAACGGAGCTGGGTCATGGTCTTGTCGTCGATTTTCTTGCCGCGGAGCTGCTGTTCGCCGAGCATTTTGGCGAGGCTATCGATTTTACCTGCAGAAATACCGACTTTTTCCACACGGATTACATCCATGCTTTTGGAATTCAACAACTGAGCAGAAGCGATACCGGCGGCCAGAGCGACCGTCAAGATACCGCGAGAAACAAATTTAAAAGAACGCATTTTTATTCCTTTTTAAAATTTTCCGGTGTAAATATAGAAAAAGTGTGCGAGGTGAGCCCAGCATGGGCAAACTTGTTTGCCCATATTGCCGAACCGAAGCCACGGACGCCATAGGCGTCAAAAGGCGAGAGCCGCGACAAAAACATTATGTTTTTGGCATGGCCGAGCCATACTATATGCACTCCGAAGGAGTGCCATATAGCAAAAATGACAATTTCAAGCCCAAATATTTAAAAGGCGCTCTCTAAAAAGGAGCGCGTTTCTTTTTGTTCTTCATAAATTCTATTTTTCAAAAAACTTATTGCGGTAAACAAGGAGGAGCCGTGAATTTATTTTCTAGAATCAGCACTTTTTTGTGCGCACTTTGTGTTTTTTGTACAGCAGCAGAACAGAGACGCGCCGAAATTTACATTGACGAAGATCTTTACAAAGATGCAGACATACTTGCAGCAGCGCAGAAATACGCCGGCGCCGTCGAAAAGGAATTCAACTTCAAGATAGATATCAAGTCGTTCCCGGCCGCATTAGTCCTTGACTCTACAACTCTCAGTACAAGCCCCAAATTTAAACAGAAAAGCACCGCTGCCGAACTGAAGGCCGCCATCAAGGAATCCTGGGAAGACAAATCCAAAGCTCCATTAGCGGGAGTCATCCTTATAGGCAATCTGCCTTTTGCACGAATGGAATACTTTGCCAGAGAATCCGACGGCAGGGCGGCATTCCCCGGCGATGGAAAAATCACCGGCTACCAGGTCTGGGCGGTTGACTTCTACTATATGGACATGGACGGCAAGTGGACAGACGAACTCGTCGGAACCGGCTGCGTATCCGACGGAGCATGCAGCGGCGAAGTGGAATACGGCGAAAACGGGATTTTCGATTCACACCACAACCATTTTAACGGGGAACTTGCCGGCGAAGATTTCGAAATTTGGGTATCACGCGTAAACGCTTACGGCGAAGCCCGCGACTTGTACAATAACAAATGGATTGAACAACTCCGCAATTACAACGAATACCTCGCCACGGTCAAGGAACTCACCGTACGCTGGCTCAACAAGGCCTACGACATGCACGTAAGCTCAACCCCACGTTCGGACAAAGCTCTGTTTACCTATTCCGACCCATCCCCTATTTACAGGGCAGACTACGCCGTCGTAAGCCATATCAACGACCTCTCGAAAATGTATAACGAAGTCGATGTCGTCCATGCGATGGACAGAGAAAAATCGCTCCTGTATATGGTAAAGGATTACGATTGGCTGACCCATCTGGGCCATGGCAACGAAAAGTCCTTTGCCGATGGCGTTTCGGTAAACGACTTTGAGCCCTCCATCGAAAGTGTCCCCTACCTGCTTGACTTGTTCTCTTGCAACATCGGTCGCTACTCCACACCCGAAGGCCTCTCCTACGACCGCACGGTAGGCATGGCATTCTTGTTTAGGTCCCTGAAAGGCGGTGTTTCGATGATTGCCTCAACAAAGATGGGCGGCGGATACCAAGCGGTCGATACACTCGACAAGCATATGAGAACAAATTTCCTTGGCGATGCATACGTCAAGTGGGCCAACTACAGATCTTTGGTATTCGAAAGTTACAAGAATGCAAAGGACATTTACACCTGGTACTACGGGACCACGCTTTTCGGCGACCCGTTTGCAACAATTAAAACCAATAGAGACAACGTAAAACAAGACAGCATGCCCAACAACATCGCGCTGCACGCATTGCACGATTTCAACATCAGCGGCATATGCATCGACGAAGCGCAGGGTGCCGATGGATTCTGCAACGTCATCTGCGGTTCCACAGAAGCGAACTATTGCGCAGGCATCCATGGCTCCGCCCGAATCGGTTCCGTCTACGCCAAAGGCGGCCTTGTTCTGAATGCCGAAATTAAAGCCCAAAAAGCACTCATCTACCGCGATTACGAAGATGCAGAACTTTTCATCAGTGCAGAAGCGGATTACAATTACGTCGCCTACGTCAATCCCAAGCGCTGGAACAAAACATTCGACGCATTCGACACCCTGCAGACTTTCCCGGAAAACAAATGCATCGAGAACGTGACCGTCGATAAGGAATTCACTCTCGTCGACGGGAAATGCATCAACAAGCTCACCGTTCGCTCCACCGGAACGCTCGTCATTCCAGAAGGCGATTTCTACGCGTATTCCGTGACCATGGAACCGGGTTCCAAGTACAAGTTCGAAAAACCGGGATACACTTCCCTGCTGCACGTAAGGAAAGGTTTTGCATGGAACGCCTCCCCGGCTAAAGACTCCACCGACTACGAGAAAGCGGCAAGCGGATTCAAGTTAATTGTCTATGACAACGCAAACCCCGTTGATATCGACAGTCTGTTCTACGGATCTGTCAATGCGCCCAAAACCATGCTAAACGTCTATGGCAAGGCATACGGATCGTTCACCGGATACGGCTTGGCCGTTCACGAAAACGCCGTCGTCTATTACATACCGTTCGCTCCGCTATCTTCGCCCGAACACACGACGTTTGCAAGCCCAATAACAACTGTAGCACATGCAACAAAGGTTGTCGTGTTCAACCGCAACACAATCTCGTTCGAAGCATCAAAGGCAGGACTGTACGAGATTGATGTCATGGACGTTCTCGGACAAACCGTCGCATCGTTCTGCGTAAACGCAAACGCCGGCTACAATTCCGTCAGCCATGATTTCACGAAACTCAAAAGCAACCGCTATATCGTGAGCCTCAAACGCGGAAAAACCGTCGAAAGCGCCAAGATGGTGAGACTGCGGTAGTTTGCAGGCTCTGTCAAGCCTATGGATTGCGCCAAATGCAAACGTAAACTGACTAGCATTGGAAAAAGTGACCCGCCGGCGAAGCCGGCGGTTCTTCATATACGGGCGTAGCCCTACAATACTAGCGGCGTGCAAGGGCACGCACATCAATCTGCCACCTGCAAGGGTCCTTACTA